>JBOGNS010000001.1:0-3982 GCA_050747305.1 Candidatus Acidiferrales bacterium
TGCGATAGGCGAGGAAGAGGCCGAAGGCCAGGCTCGCCACGCCGGAGGCCACGCCAAGCCAGCGTGTGATAGACGGATGTTTCCTGCCGGCGAATCGCATGGTTGACGCCAGGCTCAGTGTGATTAACGTCATGCCCGCGATGGTGCCTGCGCCAAACACCAAAAGGTAGGCAATGGCCCAGCGCGAGTCAGGGATCGCGGCCAGCACCAACAACGCCACGGCTGCGGAACCTGCGAGGCCGTGAACCACGCCCACCGTCAGGGGCCGCAGGTGCTGGTACAAGTTCAGTCCACTGAGCTTGCGGTCCAGAAAAGCCAGCGGCGTTTGGTCGGGACGCTGGGAATGCGCTTCCGGAGCGTGGCTGTGCGGATGGCTATGGACGTAATCGCCGTGGCTGTGCGCGTGACAATGCGCGATGGGCGACGAGTCGTGCGATGAGCCGGCGATACTGCGCGTGGTGCGCACAAAACTGGCGAGGTTGGCAGCGCCGAGGAAAACCAGCATCGCGCCAACCGATAGCTCCAGGCTGAGTTCGAGACGCGGCGAAATCACCAGCCCCAGGAAAATAATGGCTGCCCCAACGATGAGAATCGTCAGCGTGTGCCCCAGCCCCCAAAAGAATCCGAGCCACAGCGCGCGCCGCGCATCGCGATGGCGGCTGAGGATGGTAGAGACGGCGATCACGTGATCGGCGTCGGTGGCATGACGCATGCCCAGAAAAAATCCCACCGCAAGAATCGAAACCAAGCTGACCATACATCTCCTGTCGCCGCCGCCTCGCGGCAAGGCTGCGACAGTTTCCTTGTTTCCGGCGCATAAAGCAAAGCCAAATTAGATCCGCATGAGCTGCATCGACCAGGCTGCGTATATTAATTGATTGAGAAAACCAGCATGCCAATGCCCATTTCGCTACAAAAACGCGCCAGTCCCATTGTCTTTTGCTCCCTCGCGAGACTAACGTACAGCAGAACCTCTCGGGGCGGAGGTGTGCCCCCTGGCGATGATCAAGGACGCCAAGACAACCGCGGCGCGCGCGTTCGTGCGCAGCTTCAACGTGCTGCTGAAATTCGCGCGGCTCTACGGCATGGAGCACGCGCGCTGTGTCGCGCAACTGGAAATCGTCAGCAAGGAACTCCAGGCCGCATTGCCCGCGAGAAGCGATGCCGGGCTGCTGCTCAGTGCGAGCGGCTCGCAGCTCCTGCTCGACGGCGTTCCGTTGGAAGCCACGCCGGCCGAACGCAGCTTCGCGCAGATGCTTTCCGGCGCGGAAATCTCCAGCCTGCACTTCCTGCCGAAAGTTACCCGCGATGATTTGGTGCGGCTGGTGACGTCCTTCCCCACCGGCGCGGGAAAAAAGGCGCTCGGTGAGGCGCTCAAGAAGACCTTCGAAGGCGATGCCGGTATCCGCATCAACACCATCAGCTACATCCCTGCCGACTCCGCCACCGTAAATCTGGCGGCGGCTGCCTCCATCACCGCGCGCGCCCTGGGGGTCGAGGGCGATCACGTTCAGTCGCTCATCGATGATCCCGGCAAGCTGATTCAGTTGATTACTGCTGCCGAAGGAGTCCGCAGCGGGGCCGACGCCGGCTCGGCAGTTGAGCATGGCGGCACGGGAGAAGTGGCCGCTGTTTTTCCCGGTGAGAGCGGTGGGGTAGGGGATGGCACAGCCCGTGGCGGTCCTCTCGGAGCTTCTGGCGCCGGTGCAGGAGCACGTGCCCCGCTCCCCGCGCGTGGCAGAGGCAGCCCTGCGAAGTCGCTGACGCTAGTGGAATTGATCCAAGCAGCCTTGGGTTCCGATGTCGGCCCAGGCGCTGGGGCCGATGGCACGCAAGCAGGCGCGCCGGGTTCAGGTGCCGGTGGCTTTGGCGCAGGCGGCACGCCTACAGGAGCGTCAGCGTCCGATTTACCGCCCGGCGCCTCGGTTGGCGCCCAAACCAGCGATGCGCCTTCGACGGGTGGAAATGGCGGCACAGCAGGGGTCGGCGTCGGGCACGGCACAGGGCAACAATCTCGCGGCGCGGAATTCGGAGGCATCGGCGCACCCGGTCACAGCGGCGCGTCCGCCAGTGGTTTGGGACAAGCAAGTCATGGCGCGGCGGTCGAGAGCGCGCCTTTATCAAGTGTATTCGACCTGATCGAAATGGGCGGAGGCTCAGGAAGCGGTAGCGGAGCAACGACAGCGGGAGGATCGCCGGCCGAACCGCCGGGCCGCTGGGAGATAGCCTCCGCCGGTCTATACGCCGCGGGCAGCAGCCGGCCGCGGCGACGCACGGATTTCCCTGAGGTGGAGCGCTGGGGCGTTGGCCTGGGTCAGCTCGCTGAAGGAGAAGAGGACGTGCAGAGCCTACTCGGCCTCTTGCGGCAGTTTGCGACGTTCTCTCACGGGCCGCCGGAAACCGCCGACCTTCCGGCCTTTCAGCAGCGGCTTTCCACGGTGCCGCTGCGCGTGAAACGCACGCTGCGGGAAGCGCTCACCACGCTGGCGTCCCAGATGACTCCCGAGAAGCCGGGCGAGCAGATGATGATTCAACTCGCCGAGCACATGGCCATACGTTTCGCGCTGAAAAGTTTCCAGAGCGGAACCGCGCGCGTCAGCGCCGTCCGCGAGCTGCTGGAGCGCATGGGACGCGAGATCGATCAATTGCGAAAAACGTTGGTGGGCCACGAGACGCGCATGGCGGATGCCGGCCTGGCCTACCGCCCGTACGCGGAACAACTGAACGAGCAATTCTGGGCCAACGTCTCACAAGAGAAAAAAAAGGAAGTTTTGCAGTCGAAGGAAGCGTGGTGCATGAGCCCCCAGGCCGTGCGGCAGGCCGTGGAAGCCAGGCGCGCCGAAGGCGATGTCGAAGGCGCCGCAGGAATCCTGGCCTACTATGCGCAAAATATAAGCAGCGATGAGGCCAATGCGCGGCGCTTCACGGCCATGGGCATCACCGAACTCGCCGACCTTTTCGCACAGTCCGAAGACTTGCTGCTGGAAACGATCCGCTCCACGGGCGCGCAAGTTGCGCGGGAAAAAGACGTGCAGGCACGCAGCTTGGTCAGCGCGGCCTTCGTGCGCCTAAGCACCGAAGCGGTTTCACGGCGGCGTTATCTGGCCATGGCCGCGGCGGTGCGAGCGCTGCAAACGCTGGCCAGCCAGGACTTCGACACCGCGGAAGGTTTGCACCAGCGTATTGGGATTCAGGAGCGCATGCCGGAACTCGTCGAGGAAGCGCTCAGCGCCAAGGAATGCTCCTCGGGCCTGGCGGACTTGCTTACGCTGTTGCCGCGCCGTGCGGTGCATTGTTTGGCGGAACGCTTCAGCCAGTCCGGCTTTCGCGAAGACTGTAATCTGATCCTCGGGATGGCGCGCAAGACCGGCGCAGAAGGCGTAGCTTGCCTGCGCGAGGCGTTTCGCGATTCCAAAGTCGTCGGAGCGGTGGAAACCGTCGGCCTGCTGGGCCGCCTGGACCCCGAGGCGCTGGCGCGATATCTCCCGGGACGCGTGCGCGAATGGCCGCGCTCCTTGCATGACCGCCTTGTGCGCTACCTCGCGGGCAGCGGGGCCCACGAGCGCGCGCGGCTGATCCTCTCCGTGCTCGACGAGTTGGACCCGCTGGTGCGCCCGATGGCCCTCGACGAGGTCGGGCTGGTCGGTGATGGCCTGTGCCTGCCTCGCCTGCTCGAGCTGGCCAGCGGCGGCATCCCCGCGGGCAGCGGCGCCTATTTGCAAGTGAAAGCTATCGAAGCACTCGGACGCGCGCGCGCGCCGGAGGCCGTGGCACTGCTGCGTCCGCTAGTCGAAACAAGAAAAATGTTCCATTGGGTGCACCCGCACGAGTTGCGGCTGGCGGCCGCGCAGGCGCTGGAAAAAATTGATCCGCAATGGGCGCAGAGTTTCTTATTGCGTGCGGGCTTCTCGCCGGAGGAACTGGCGCTCGGGCCGGTGGACGCGGACCCCAATTCCGCCTGCAACCGCCAGCGCCGCTATGT
>JBOGNS010000002.1:0-9393 GCA_050747305.1 Candidatus Acidiferrales bacterium
GGCTGGTTGAAGCTTGCTGAGACGCGAACTACCAGTTGACGCGAACCGCCCACTGGATGATGCGCGCAGTGACCCCACCGCCACGCACCGTGTCCACGGTGTTGTTCAGCTTGCCGAAGTTGCTGGAATCGATGTTGGTGGTCAAGCTGCCGAAGTTCGGGTGATTGAAGGCGTTGAAGAACTCGAACCGGATATCCATATTGAGTTGTTCCCAGATATCGATTCGCTTGATCACGCTGAAGTCCTGGTTGACGAACTTGGGGCCATCCAGGCCGAAATACGGCAGGTTGCCGCCGGTGAATTCGCCGGGCGCGTTGTATTCGAAGCATGGGGTGGTCTGACCAGCGGTGCAGAGGGCGGCTGTGGTGGAGCCGCTGGCGTTGATAGTGTACAACCCAGAATTGGGATTCAGCCAGAACACGCCTTCCGGCGTCTTGAACACGCCAATCTGCTTCTGGAGTTGCGATGCGTTCATGTTCCGCAGGTGCACCGGCAGGTCGCCGACTTGCGCGCCGCCGGTGATACGGTCTGCGGTGATCGAGGCGATCGGCCCGCCACTGGAGATCCGCGTGAAGCCCTGGATGGACCAGCCACCGATAACGCCGTGAACTACGGCATTGACGTTGGAGGCAAACTTCCGTCCGCGGCCGAACGGCAGGGGGTAGATGAAATTGGCCGACATCGAGTGGGTCACGTCGAATGCCGCGCGGTTCTTATCCAGCCTGCGGTTCGCCAGGCTCAAGTACGTGTTGAATTCCTGCTGGCTGGTGAGGAAACGGGCATCCGTGAGCACCTTGCCGAAAGTGTAGTTGGCCTGGAAGAATAAGCCGCTGGAGAAACGGCGGCGGATTTCAACCTCGGCCCCGTGGTAGTAGGACCAGCTTGAATTGTCCACCAGGATCGCCGAATCCGCGAATGGATTGGCGACAAAGAAGTTCAGCGGGAGGTTGGCTTCCCGGTTGCTACGGTAAACGTTGGAAGTGCGAATGGTTTCCCAAAGTGCGCCCACCTCATTCTCTTCCAGGTTGGTGATGAACCCGCTGTTTCCGAAGGCGCTGGATCCGGCGACGCCCTGGAAAACGGCTTCAAAAATGGGCAGCGGCACCTGTCCGGGCAGGCCTGCATTGCTGAAATTGGCAGCGCCGGGGACGGCCAGGTTGGCCTGAGCGTTGCGGAATTCGGTCAGCAGGTTGGCGACGCTCGATGCGGCTATTGGGCCACCAGGGCCGTCAGGATCAAAGGTAAACGGGCTGTTAAGCAGGTTGATCTCGTTGTAGTCGGTAGAGCGGAACAGCTTCACAGCGTGGTTGCCCACGTAGCGGGCTTCCACGGTGATGCGGTTCCACAGCTCGCGCGACACCGAGAGGTTCCACTCAATCACATAGGGAGTCTTCAGTGCCGGATCGAAAACCCACAGGTCCGCACCGGTGTTGTTGATGAAGTTCTGCCGCTGCGACACGGGGAACGTCGCCGTGGGAGCGGGCGGATTGGGGTTCGAGCCGTTAACGAAGGCTGTCCCTGCCGCTGGGGTGGTGTTGGAAACCACGCTGAACAAGCCGGTGTTGCCGGTGCCCGCCAGTTGGAACAGCGTGAAGCCGTCCTGGGTGTAGTGGACGGTGCTGGCGCCGCGGATGGAGGTCTTGCCATCCTTGAACGGATCCCAGGCGAAGCCCAAGAAGGGCGCGAAGTTGTTGATATCGCGCTGATAGACGGGCTTGCCGTTGTTGTGGCCGGCGAAATTCAGCAGCACGTCGTTCAGCACCGGCGTGGAAACTGGGTTGAACAGATTGTTGAGCCCAGAGGGCCCCCAGAGCCCGCTCAGGCCGTCCTGGGCCAGCAGCACGAGGCCGTTGCGCAGGTCGAATACGCCCTGATACTCGTAGCGCACGCCATAGTTCAGGGTGAAGTTTGGCCACATCTTCCACTGATCCTGGAAGTAGCCGGAGAGGTTGTGCTGAATGGGGTCCACCGTGCGCGGCACGCCAGCCACGAAGCCGGAGGTGGGTGAAGTGTGGTTGAAGCCCTGCGTCACGCTGCTCACCAATCCGGTCAGGATCTGATAGATATTGCGGGCCCGGCCTAAGTCCCCGGAACTGAGAGATGAAGGAAAAGATCCGCACGAGCTAATGGCACAATTGGTTTCACCGACGATGCCATCGTCGTTCGACGTAGCCGAACCAATGGTAACCGACGGCACGACGGTATTGAAAAAGAAGGAGTCGGCCAACACCAGGCGCCACTCGCCGCCAAACCGCCATAGGTGGCTGCCCTTGCTCCAGGCGAAGTTGTTCATCAACTGGCGCACCGGAGTGTTGCGGCCTTGCGGCAGGTTGCCTTGCACGATGGTGGGGTCAGTGACCAGCGGCAGGTTGAGCTGATAGCCGCCTGTCGCGGCGTAGTCCTCGAAGAGGTCGAAAGCTACCGGGGCCCGCTGCAAGCCGAAGCGCACTTCGTTGGTCTTGTTAGCGCCCCAGGAGGAGTGCCACGCTGCCGAATACACCTCGCGCTTAGAAATCTGGCCGCCGCCAGTCGCCAGCGGGAAGTTCGGTTCGATGCCATTCAGCAAATCGGGAATGGAGCTGAAGTTGGCGCGAGTGTAGACAAACTCGAGGGAGTGGTTGGGGGTCAGTTGGTGGTCACCGCGGACGACGTAACGGTCCTGTCGGCCGGTGCCCGGCAGGTTGAACTGGAAACACTGCGTGTTGATACCGTCATTGGTGCAGCCGGAGGACGTGTTTGGCGCAGGGACGATGGCATTGTAGTAGTTCATTACGTCGCTGTTCATCCCATAGCCAAAGGTTCCCGGCAACGTCAAGAGGTTGACGTTAAACGTCTGCCCAGGCGTAACGCCGGAGGGGCATTCGCCGGGATCCGCGGTGATGTCGCCGTTATTTGAAACGGTGCAGTTGGTGTTGAAGGTGAACATGCCCGAGCGGGCCGAAGCGGTCAGCACCGAGCGGGTGCGGCTGCGGGAGAGCGGCTCGCGGAAGGCTTCGTAGGTGCCGAACACGAAGGTGCGGTTGCGCCCGTCATACACCTTGGGGATATACACCGGGCCGCCGGCGTTAAAACCGATGCGGTTCTGCAACTGGTAGGGGCGCGGGGAAACCGGGTTGCCGCTGGCATCCACGCCATTGGAGTTGTTGAACCACGTGTTCGCGTTGAAGGCGTTGGTGCGCTGATACCAGAACGCCGAGCCGTGGAAGTCGTTGGAGCCGCGCTGCGTGCGGATGTTCACTTGTGCAGCGCCGAAGCCGGCGTCCACGCCGATGCCGCCGATGGATACGTTGAACTCACCGGTGGAGTCTACTGTGGGCGCGCTGATGGCGAAGAACGAACTGGTCTTGACGAAGTTGTCCGCCACGTTGATGCCGTCCTGGGTGATGTTGGTGGAGTTGCCGCGCAGGCCGTGCACGAAGGCATCGGCAATGCCGGAAGTAGTGGGGGTGACGATGCCGGGCATGGTGCGCACCAGGTCCAGCGGGTTGCGCGTGGGCAGCGGCATCTGCATGATCTGCGCACGGTCGATGCTGCTCTTCAGCTCGGCCGATTCGGTCTCCACCACGCTCTGCTCGGCGGTGACCACGATTTCGCTGCCGGCCTTGCCCAGCTCCATCTTGGCGACCACCTTCGAGGTCTGCGCGACGTTCACCTGCACCCGGGGCGACACGAACTTCGCGAAGCCCTGGGCGTTGACTGTCACCTCGAAGAACCCGTAGGGCAGGTTGGTGAGGGTAAACACCCCGTTGGTATCGGTCGTTGCGGTGTATTCCCGGCCGGTGGCCAAGTCCTTGGCCACCACTTGCGCGGCAGGAATCACGGCGTCGGTGGGGTCGGAAACGGTACCGGTAATGGTGCCGGTGAGCACCTGAGCCGCTGCACCTGAAACCACCAGGAATGCGGCCGCCAGTGCGCACCCTACGAACTTGCTGAGGTTCTGTTTCATTTGCTGCGACCTCCTCAACTTCTAGGCTGTTTATGGAATTAAAGGCACTCAGGGCCTTCCACGCGGCTACCCACTCTGTGCGCCAAATGGACACCCCCACAGGGCCTTTGGGTGAGCGTAGTGCACTCGGTATACCAAGAAGGCGGTACACCATAATTTTCCGTTATTCCCTCAAACAAGGACACTTAGTCGATGAGGAAGCGCGATAGAGCATCTGGCGCGCGTTCGTGATTGCGGATTTCGCACGTACCAACGACCGCGTACGTCCGCGATTGCGGATTGAGTTGGACTCTGTAAATGCGAAATCCGGCTCGGGTGGCTGGGCAAAGCCGAACTATTTCGGCGCCTTCAGTTGCGCCAGTATATTACTGGCGAGAGCTGCGTTGGGATGCTGCGGTGCGGCCTCCAGGAAGGCTTCCAATTCTGCGCGGGCCGCGCTGTGGTCGCCTTTCCGCAAGAGGACGCCCGCGCGCAACAATCTGGCTTCCGGCAGGGATCCCTTAGCCAGGCTTTCTAGCTTCGCGGCGCACTCCTGAACGATCGTCGTCTGGCCTAGAGCTAAGGCGGCCAGTCCACGCTGGTAGTGCCCCTCCCACAGGTCGGGCCGGGCTGCCACCGCTTTATCTGCCGCCTCCAGCGAAGCCTGCGCCTGCCCGCCCTGATTCAAAACGCGGCTCAAACTTAGCTGGCCGTGGTAGAAGCCGGGCGCGATTTCTACCGCGCGCTGCAAGTGCTCGATGGCTTGCTGCGTTTGGCCTTCCGCCAAATCCAGTTGTGCAATGGCCCACAATGCTTCCGGAAAATCGCGGTGTTTTTCGAGCGCTTTTTCGAACCGCAGCCGCGCGGCCTTGAGATCGTGGTGTTTCCAGTCCGCCAGCCCCGCTTCGAATTCCTTGTGCGCTGCTGGCGGAACTTTCAGCGAGGCCACAGCGATCGGATCGCCAGGCGTGGCGCCCATGGATATGGGCGCGGGCCGCAGCATGAATTGAAAGACCAGCACCCCGGTCCCGGGCGTTACGTCAATGCTTTCACGTTGCCGCACGAAGCCGGGCGCATCGAGCGTGATGAAATATTCTCCCGGTGGCAGCCCGCTGGCGCTAAAACTGCCGGAGCCGTCGGACATCATGGTGCGATTGATCGCGCGGTTGGAAGATTCGATGGTGACCTGCACTGCCACCGGAGCGCCTCCCATGAAGGCAATGGAGCCGCTGATGGTTCGCCCTCCTCCGCCGCCTTGCCCTTGCCCAATCACTTGGGCTGACGTGGCGGACGCAAGAAGAGCGAGCGCGCTGCATAGTGCGAAGGCACGAAGTAGAAGTTTCATGGGCAGGCTCCCGACGTTCTGATTGAATGCTAACAGAGCCGCGAGTCACCCACAAGAGAATCGCTTCGTTCGCTCTGCCGCGTGCCGGCTGCGGCAGCATTCACCATCCCTGGCCACCGCGCCTCGGAACAGGTATTAATGGCGGAAGTGGCGGATGCTGGTGAAGAGCATTGCCAGGCCGAGGCGGTTGGCGGCGACGATCACGTCGTTGTCGCGCACTGAGCCGCCGGGCTGGATTATCGCGGTCGCGCCGGCTGCGGCTGCGGCTTCCACGCCGTCGGGGAACGGGAAGAAGGCGTCGGAGGCGACGACGCTGCCATGCAAGTCGAGATTCGCGGCGGCGGCTTTCATCACCGCAATTTTCACCGAATCCACGCGGCTCATCTGCCCCGCGCCTACCCCGAGCGTGCGCCCGTCGGCGGCGAACACGATGGCGTTGGACTTGACGTGCTTGCACACTTTCCAGGCGAAAAGCATCGCGCGCTGTTCGGCATCGCTCGGCTTGCGCTCGGTGACCACCTTTAGCGCCCTTTCGTCGAGCCGATACGTGTCACGGTCCTGCACCAGCACGCCGCCGGAAATGCGCTTCAGCTCCAGCGCCGCAGGCACGCGCGGGGAAGGCATCTCCATCAAACGGAGGTTCTTCTTCGGCGCGAATTTCTCGAGTGCCGGCGGCTCGAAGCCCGGTGCGACGATGCACTCCACAAATAATTTCGCCACTTCTTCCGCCGTCGCCGCATCCAGTGCGCGGTTGAAGGCCAGCACGCCGCCGAATGCCGACACGGGATCGCACGCCAGCGCCTGCCCATAGGCTTCGGAAAGCGACTCCCGCTCTGCGGCGCCGCACGGATTGTTGTGCTTCACGATGACCACCGCGGGGCGCGCGAACTCTTCGCACAAGCCCCACGCCGCGTCGAGGTCCACCAGATTGTTGTAGGAGAGTTCCTTGCCTTGAAGCTGCTTCGCGCCGGCGAGGCCGGCTGGCGCCGCGTCTGCCGGGACATAAAGCGCGGCCTGCTGATGCGGATTTTCGCCATAGCGCATCGCTTGCTGCCGTTCGAGCGCGATGTGGACGCGCTCCGGCAGCATCACTTTTGCACCGAGCGAAAGCGAATCGCCGGCGGCTGCCAGCCGCTCAAGCTCGGTGGTGATCATGCCGTCGTAGCGCGACGTAGCGGCGAACGCTTTGCGCGCCAGCTCGAGCCGCGTGGCCAACGAGAGCGTCTGGTGATTGGATTGCAGCTCCTCGGCGATGTGCGCGTAGTCGGCAGGATCGGTCACTACCGCCACGCTTTCGAAGTTTTTTGCGGCCGAGCGCAGCATGGTCGGGCCGCCGATGTCGATGTTTTCGATCAGCGCTTCCGCAGTGAGGTCCGCGCGCGCCGCCGTCGCTTCGAACGGGTACAAGTTCACCGCCACAAGATCAATCGGCAGGATGCCATGCTCCTCCGCCTGCCTGCGGTCGCCCTCTTCACCGCGGCGAAAGAGAATCCCACCGTGTACCTTGGGGTGCAGCGTCTTCACGCGCCCGCCGAGCATCTCCGGCCAGCCGGTGAGCTCGGCCACGTCGCGCACCGCGATGCCGGACTCGCGCAGCAGCTTTGCGGTGCCGCCGGTAGAAACAATCTCGATGCCCAGCGCCGCCAGCGCGCGCGCAAACTCCACTACGCCGGTCTTATCGAACACGCTGACCAGGGCGCGCTCCACCGCGCACTGCGTTCCCTGCTTCTTCATCGCGGTTCCTTCCGTCGGCATGCTTCCCTCCGTAGTATGGCGCGAATCGATGCGACTGCGGTGGCGTTAGTTTATTCACGCTGAGCCGTCGAGCAAGGGCTGCTGTGGAAATCCAGTTTCCCGTTTCTATTCTCTTGAGTCCGCGTTCCTTGCGATCAAGCGGCAGGAGTGACAGCAGCCGGCGCCACTTTGCAGGACACTGGCGCCAGCGCCAGCGAGAGCTGCGGCGCGGCTGGGCGTACTGCGGGAGCGGTGAATTCGGCGCGGTCACGCAGGCCGTATTTGCGGCGGAGGCGTGCGATGCGTGCGGAGATTTCGCGGCGGTAGTCTTCCGGGGCATAACCGGCGCGGCCGTACCATCTGCGGTAGCCGTCCGCCAGGCGGGGAAACTTCGCTTCGATGAACGGCAGGAATTGCTTTGCCGACGACGGCATCAGCCACAGTACGCCGCCGCCAAACCATTCTGCGCCGGCGTCGCGCGCGCTGCGAGCCAGCGCATCCAAATCGGCTTCGCGATCAGTGAGCCCCGGCAGGATGGGCATGGCGAACACGCCGGCATGGATGCCCGCCTCGCGCAGCTTGCGCACCGCGGCAAAGCGCAGGTCAGGACGCGGCGCGCGCGGCTCCAGCAAGCGCGCGAGGCGCGGACGCGGCGTGGTGATGCTGAGGTTCACCGTCAGCCATGAGCGCGCCGTGATGCGCCGCAGCACATCTATATCGCGCACCACCTGATCGGATTTGGTGGTGATGGAGACGGACATGCCCTCGCGCTCGGCAATCCGCTCGAGGATCGCGCGCGTCACGCCAAATTCACGCTCCGCCGGCTGATAGGGATCGGTGGCCGTGCCGATGGCGATGTGTTCTGGAGGTTCGAGGTTGGAGGTTAGGGGTTCGATTTTGCGCACCAGGTCGCGCTCGAAAAGTGGCCCCGCATTCTCCTTCACAAAAATCTTCTTTTCGAAGTCGCCGCCGTCGAGCTCCATGTACTCGTGCGTGTAGCGCGCATAGCAATACTTGCAGCCAAACTCGCACCCGCGATACGGGTTCACGGTCCACTCGAAAGGCATGCGCGGGCTGTCGCACCGGTTCAGAATCGAGCGCACCGGCAGCAGAAAATATTCCGTCGAGCGTTTCTCTTGCGCCAAAGGGGAGGAAGCGGCGAGGCGCGCGATGCCTGTGAGTTCCGCCTCGCCCCGATTGCTCGGGGCCGGGGGCCGCGCGTCCGCCGAGGCGGACGGGGTCGGCTTCCCGCTCCGGGGCGCCGCGTGATTCGGGGGCTGCGACGCGTCCGGCGGGGGCTGGGAAGCCGCGGAGGTGCCGTGGCTAGCGGCGTGGTCCCGTGGTGGTGGGACCATAGGGAATAAGGTAGGCGTGATCGCTTCCCGAGTAGCACGGCCACTCGTGGCTGTGCTCTTTCGTTGATGGCCACGCTTCGGCTGGTTCGATGTAGCGGCGACCTTCAGGTCGCCATTCACCGAGACCGAAGCTGCGGTCTTCGCCGGGCAATTCGACGCCAGCCCTGCGCGCCGCGGTGCCTGGTTCGGCTCTGCGGTTGGCAACGGCTGGCTCGAATCGGCCGGGGTCTGGGAAGTAGGTTTAGCAGGCATCGCACGCCTCGCCGGGAGATCCCGCACAGTATTCGCTTTTCATTCGCTATTGTCAAGAGAAATGTTCGCTTTATTTTCGCTATTGTAAGGTGGCAGCCGAAAGCTGCCGTTCTTGCCTCGAGTGTTCGCCGCGACGGGCCCAGCAGAGAAGGTAAGTTCAGCTTGCCCCTGCCAGCGATTACGCGAGGTTCTTTTCAGCTTCGGCCACGGTGGGATAACTGGGGAAAAGTGCCTGCACGCGGGTAATCTCCAGCACGGCGCGGACGCGCTCGTTCACGCCGCTAAGCGCCAGCCGCCGTTCGCTCTTTTTGAACGCCGCGAAGGCCTGCACCAGCGAGCCAACGCCCGCGGAATCAATGTACGATACGCCGCCCAAATCCAGGATCACCACCGGCTCTTTTTCGGCGCGTATCGTCTTGAGGAAGTCAGGCACGGTGTCGAGGCCCAGGGTGCCGCTCATCCGCAGCACGCGCTGGCCCGACCGGCCGCCCGCCACCGATTCGATTTGCAGTCCGCCCCGCATTTGCCCGCGCATTCTACCATAGAGGAATCGCGATTCCGTGATCAGCCATCGGGCTGCTGATGCTGGTTCATGCGACGTATGCCACGTTGAGCGTCAGCGGCGATGCGCGCCGGGATTTTCTCGCGCTCCTGCGCACGATCCGGTAGCTGACCCCGCTGGCGCCGCAACGAGCCGCTCTGATGGGGGCGAGTTGCCTAGGACGAACGGAGTTCTCGCTTCCATCTGCCGCCGAATGCATCTAATCTAGACGCCAGGTATT
>JBOGNS010000003.1:0-5840 GCA_050747305.1 Candidatus Acidiferrales bacterium
TCGTAGCGGCCTATCTGTTCCATGGCTCACTCATGCTTGGGCGTGATCTGAACCAGAATCGTGGTGGCGCCGATGCGGAACTCGGATAGGTGCTGCAGCTCGGCGTTGCGCACGCGTTCGTCGTCGAGATAGATGCCATTGGTGGAGTCCAAATCGCGCAGGCGCACCACGTCGCCCTTTACCTCAATCGAGCAATGATGGCGTGAAACTTCCGGGTCTCTGACCTCGACATCTGCGTCGGAGCGGCCGATCACCGCGCGCGGCTGCTTCATGGTGTGCACCATGCCCTTCGACGGGCCGGCAATCACGGAAATGGTGATGGATTTGTCGGGCGGCAGCACCAGCCCGGCATACTGGCTGACGATGGTGCCTGCGAGCGACGCGCCCGCGCCGGCGCGCGCGAAGGATGGCAGCGGCGAAACCGCCTGGGTGGCCTCAGTGCGCGGAATGGGAGCCTCCTCGTAAGGATCGTGGGACGCCCCAGGGGACGCGAGTGCCGCGGAGGGTAGCGGAGCGGCGGGCTGCGGAACGGCGGCAACGCGGGTATCCACCACGGTGGATTTGCCGCACTTGGTGCACTTGAACTGCACCTTGGCGTGCTGGGCGACTTTCTTGTCGTCCAGGGTGTACTTCGCCCCGCAATGCTGGCAGGCCGCCTGCATACGGCGCTAATCTACTCCGCCGGGGGAAGGGAATCCATAGTACAGCGGTAATGGCGTTTACAACTGGGAAAGGGGTGGAAATACGGAACTTAGAACTCAGAACTCAGAAGGCAGAACTCAGAACAAGCTGCTCACAGCCGACAGCTTACAGGGTGAGTTCAGCATTTTGCTTTGGCCTGCTGTCAACTGCCGACTGTGAGCTGTCAGCTTCATCTGCGTTCTGCGTTCTGAGTTAGTTCTGAGTTTGAACTACTGTTTCCAGCGTAGGGTGAGGCGGCGCTTGGGAAATTCGACGAGGAGGCGGCGGGCGGCGCCTGCGGTGAAGTCGCCGTCGATGGTGGCTTGCTGATCGAACGGTTCGTTTCCATCTTCATCGCGGGAGGTGACGCGCACGCGCACCTGATGCTTGCCGGGTGGGACGGGACCATCGGTTTCGTACTTGCCGCCGCGAGAGAAGCGCAGGGGGCGATATTTGGCCTCGAGAGGGCTATCGATGATTTTCTGGCCGTCTAGGAAGACTTGCAGCGTGGCCTTGCGAAAACTGAAATTGCACTCGACTTCGAGCATCGCCGTGGAGGCGAACAGCGGCGCGGAAGAGGGCGCGCTGCCGGCAGGGTCAGGGATCGAAGCAGCGGGCTGATTGGTCGCGGCGGCTGCGTTTTGCGCTGGCCGAGCGCCAGCAGACCGCGCCTTCCCCGGCGCAGCGGTTGCAGGGGCAGTCAGCGGCCCCGATGCATCGGGGCGGCGGCCTTCCGGCCAGAAATAGGTGAGCGCGACGAGCACGATCGCGGCCGCGCCGGCCACAGGCAATGCGAGGCGCAGCTTGCGTCGCAGTGCTGCGGCGGCGCCGGCGCCTTGCGTAACGATGGCAACGTCCGGCGGCGTAGGACGACCGGGATCGACCATGGTGGTGACCGTGGGTTCGTCGGCGGCCACCGTGCGCGGCGCGGCGGTGGTGGCCACGGGAGCTCCGGCGCGCACCAACTGCAAATCAGCGGCCAGGTCTTTGGCCGTGGGGTAGCGTTCCGCCGGATTCTTCGCGAGGCAGCGCGAGATCACCGTGTCGAGGTCGGGCGGCAACTCGGGCACCACTTCCGTGGGGCGCGGCGGATCGGTGTAAACCACCTTGAAGGAAACCGAAGTGAGGTCTTCGCCGGGAAACGGTTTCTGGCCGGTGAGAATCCAGTAGAGCATGGCGCCGGCGGAAAAAATATCACTGCGGGCATCCACCGTGCCGCCGCGCAACAGCTCCGGCGCCATGTAAGCGGGCGTGCCGATCACCGTGCTGCTGCGCGTGGATTCGGCGTCGGCAAATTTGGCGATGCCGAAGTCGGCGATTTTCGTGCGGCCATCGGCGGTGATCAGGATATTGCCGGGCTTGACGTCGCGATGGATTACGCCGCGCTTGTGAGCGAAATCCAGGGCCTCGGCCACCTGCGCCCCGATGTCCAGCGCCTGATCGAGCGGCAAGCGCTCGGGCAGGTGGCCGCTATGCGCCGGGCGCAACATGCGATGCAGGGAAATGCCGTCGACGAATTCCATCACCAGATAGGGCTGGCCGTTGTCGTCTTCCGCGATGTCGTGGATGGTGACGATGCCGGGGTGAGAGAGTTGGCCGGCGGTCTGGGCTTCGCGGTGGAAGCGCAGCTTGTATTGCGCGAGTTCCTCGGGGTGGCGGCCGGCGGTGATGATGATTTTGATGGCCACGATGCGGCCGATCTGCGGGTCGCGCGCTTTATAGACGGCGCCCATGGCGCCGCGGCCGAGCTCTGCGAGGACTTCATAGCGGCCAATGCGCTGCATGGGTCGGGCGCGACTCCCTTTTTGAGAGCGACTCTTGCTCACGGCACGGGCTGGAGCCTGTGCTACGTGGGCGCCCTGTTCAGGGCACAGGCTGGAAAGCCTGTGCCACGTATTCTAAAGCGCCTCTAGGCGGATTGAATGGCGAGGCGCAAGCGCGAGTTGCCAATACGGAACTCCGCCTGACGGGCCAGGGGCGCGGCGCGCACGCGTTCGTCGCGGAGAAGATTAAGAGGGACTCTGCTGTTGGCGGCGGATATTGTTCCAGATGCTCCGTCCGGCATGGGCGATTAGCACCAAAGACCACAAGAAAAAGAGACTTCCTTGTACCAGATTGCCAACCGAGTTGTTGTACGGCCCCGGAAACTGGAGCGCCGGCAGCGCTCCGCCAAAAAGAAGACAAATTCCTAGGAGCAGAAGAAGAACACTCCGGAAAACCTTGCCCCTTGTGATCTCAACCAGTGTCGGCGATGTCTTTGAGGATAATCGTCGCTCCAGTTTGCCCCCGACTAAGTACCAAAGGACAAGTACTCCGACTAGGAAGAGGATTTCCTCTATGCTGAAGCCGACTATCGATGTCGGTGCCCGATCAACTTCGTGTATTGGCAACAACTTCGCGAAAACTCGAAAGAGGACAGCCGGGGCATTGAGACCGCTACACACTAGCGTAGCCGTCGGGACAAAAACGGTGTCCAAGCCAGGGGGAGGGGATGTGCGATGTCCCATCTCCAACAAGGCTAGCGCAACCGCGAACTGTATTGCGGGCAATATGAACCTCAATTTCCGCATGAGTGCGGCCCTCCGCCTAGGACGTTGTCCTGCAGATAGAATGAAATGTGCTCTGAGGACAGGGAAAGTGTATGCCGAACTTCTCCATCAATGAACTGCCAAGAAGCGACATGTCGTAGAGGCCGTAATAGCCATGCAGCGCTTCATGGAAAACGTTTGACTGGTTGATGATTCCCCCGAGATGCTTGCGTTGCCGTGGGCGGTGCGGGAGAATCGAAAAACTCGCTGAGCCAGGAGGCTCCATGTTGAACAGAATCGTGAATCTCGCGACCACGCAACTGGCGCGGTTGTTGCTCGCGTTGTTGATGGCAGGAGTTGCGGTTGCGCAGAATGGCCCGCTGACCCCGCCGGAGACGCGTACCGACAATGTGAAGGACGTGCTGCACGGCGTCGAGCTGGTGGATCCCTACCGCTGGCTGGAAGACCAAGAGGCGCCGGAGACGCGCGCGTGGATTGACAAGCAGAATGCCTACACGCGCTCGCTGATCGATCCGCTGCCTGGGCGTGACGCGCTGGCGAAACGCATTGGCGAGCTGCTGAAGGTGGACGCGATTGGCGCGCCGCGCGTGCGCGGCAACCGCTACTTCTTCAGCAAGCGCCGCGCGGACCAGGACCTTTCTGTGATTTACATGCGCGAAGGCCGCAGCGGCAAGGATCAGGCGCTGATTGACCCCAACACCATGACCAGCGACCACAGCCTGAGCGTGAGCCTGGGAGACATCTCGGAGAACGGCAAGCGGCTGGTCTACAGCGTGCGCAAGGGCGGCGAAGATGAAGTGCGCGTCCGGCTGTTCGACGTGGACAAGCGAAAGGACCTGGCGGATGAGATGCCGCGCGGGCGCTACAGCGTGTCGCTGACGCCGGACGGCAGCGGCTTCTACTACACGAGGTTCCTGCCGGAGGGATTCCGCGTTTTTTACCACAAGATCGGCGCGCCCATCGAGCAGGACAAGAAAATCTTCGGCGACGGGTACGGGCCGGAGAAAATTCTGTTTGCGAATTTGGATGATAGCGGGCGCTGGCTGCTGCTGGGCGTGATTCACGGGTCAGCGGCGGACAAGAGCGAGCTCTACTTGCATGACACTCGCAAGCCGGGCGCGATCGCCACCATTGTCAAGGACCTGCCCGCGCGCACGCTCGGCGAAATCGCGGGCGACAAACTCTATCTTTTTACCAACTGGAAGGCGCCCAACGGGCGCGTGATGGTGACCGACGTCCGCAAGCCCAGCATGGAAAACTGGCGCGAGGTGATCGCGGAAGCGGACGTGCCGATTGAGGACGTCTCGTTCGCGGGCGGCAAAATTCTGGTGACCTATCTGCGCAACGCCACTTCTCAGTTGCGCGTATTCGACGCTGCCGGCAAGCACCTGCGCGATATCGCGCTGCCGGCCATCGGCACGGCCAATGTGACCGGCGGGCGCTGGAAGAGTCCGGAGATGTTCTATTCGTTTGCGTCGTTTCATCTGCCGTCAACGATCTATCGCTATGACCTTGCGGAAAATACGCAGGAAATATGGGCGCGTGTGGCGGTACCCATCGAGAGCGAAAAATTCGAAGTGAAGCAGGTGTGGTACAGCTCGAAGGACGGCACGAAGGTGCCGATGTTCCTGGTGCACCGCAAAGGCCTCGCGCTCAACGGGAAAAATCCTGCGCTGCTCACCGGTTATGGCGGATTCACATCGAGTCAGACGCCAAGATTCTCCGCGCGCGCCGCGATGTGGATCGAGCGTGGCGGCGTGTATGCGCTGCCCAACCTGCGCGGCGGCGGCGAGTTTGGCGAAGAATGGCACAAGGCCGGAATGCTCGCGAACAAGCAGAATGTGTTCGACGATTTCATCGCGGCGGCGGAATGGCTGATCGCGAACAAATATACCAAGCCGGAGAAGCTCACGATTCGCGGCTCCAGCAACGGCGGGCTGCTGGTGGGTGCGGCAATGACGCAGCGGCCGGAACTGTTTGGCGCGGTGGTGTGCGGCTATCCGCTGCTGGACATGGTGCGCTACCACAAGTTTCTGGTGGCGCGCTGGTGGGTGCCGGAATACGGCTCGGCGGATGACCCGCAGCAGTTCAAGTACATTCATGCCTACTCGCCCTACCACAACGTGAAGAAGGGCGCGAAGTATCCGGCCACGCTGTTCGTCACCGGCGATTCCGATACGCGCGTGGACCCGCTGCACGGACGCAAGATGACAGCGCTGGTGCAGGCCGCCAACGGCTCGGACAACCCAATTGCGCTGCTTTACGATACCAAGGCAGGCCACTCCTCCGGCGGCAAGCCGATCAGCTTGCAGGTGGCGGATTTGACTGATGAATTGAGCTTCGTTTTCTGGCAACTCGACGCCAAGTAAAAAGTAAAAAGTAAAAAGTAAAAAGGAAAAAGGAAAAAGGCAAAAAGCGAACGCAACGGCAAAATTAAAAGCAAGGCTTGTGTAGATGCGTATTCCTTTAGCCTTTGTCCTTTTGCCTTTTACAAGGCAAAGGGAACGCAACGGCAATAGTAAAAGCAAGGCTTGTCGAGACGTGTGTTCCTTTTTCCTGTTTCTTTTTGCCTCCTTACAACGCAAAAAGGAGAACGCGACAGCACAGCAA
>JBOGNS010000004.1:0-5434 GCA_050747305.1 Candidatus Acidiferrales bacterium
GCACGAACAGGCCGGGGATGGTGGACATCAGGTTGTAGTCCACCCACAGGCCGCCCATGGTGTAGTGGATGGCGGGGTAGATGCGCATGGGGACTTCATAGGGATTCTCGTCGGTGATGCGCTCATACATTTCGAAGAGGTTGCCGTAGCGTTCGCGAATTTTCTCGATGCCGAGCCGCTGGATGGCGTCGCTGAAATCCAGATAGACGCCGCGCCCGCCGGGGCCGACGCCGCGGCCCTGGTCGCACATGTTCTTGGCGGCGCGTGAGGCGATATCGCGCGGCGCGAGATTGCCAAAGCTGGGGTAGATGCGCTCGAGATAGTAATCGCGGTCGGCTTCGGGAATCTGATTCGGGGGCCGCGTGTCGCCGGTTTTTTTCGGCACCCAGATGCGTCCGTCGTTGCGCAGCGATTCCGACATCAGCGTGAGCTTGCTCTGGTGATCGCCGGAGACGGGGATGCACGTAGGATGGATTTGCGTGTAGCAGGGGTTGGCGAACGTCGCGCCCTTTTTGTACGCGCGCCAGATCGCGGTGCCATTGGCGCCTTGCGCGTAAGTCGCGAGGTAGAATGCGCGTCCGTAGCCGCCGGTGGCGAGAATCACGGCGTCGGCGGCGTGCGATTCGATTTCACCGGTCTCCAAATCGCGTACCACCACGCCGCGCGCCCGGCCATCCACCAGCACGAGCTCAAGCATTTCGTGACGCGCATACATTTGCACCGCGCCCAGCCCCACCTGGCGCATCATCGCCTGATAGGCGCCGAGCAGCAGTTGCTGGCCGGTTTGCCCGCGGGCATAAAAGGTGCGCGAAACCTGCGCGCCGCCGAAGGAACGATTGGAAAGCGTGCCGCCATACTCACGCGCAAAGGGCACGCCCTGGGCTACGCACTGGTCAATGATGTTCAGCGAGATTTCCGCGAGGCGGTGGACGTTGGCCTCACGCGAGCGAAAGTCGCCACCCTTGACCGTGTCGTAGAACAGGCGATAAACGCTGTCGCCGTCATTCTGATAATTTTTCGCGGCGTTGATGCCGCCTTGCGCGGCGATGGAATGCGCGCGGCGCGGGCTATCCTGAAAGCAGAAGACTTTGACTTTGTATCCGAGCTCCGCCAGCGAGGCTGCGGCGGATCCGCCGGCAAGACCGGTGCCGATGATGATGACGGTATATTTCCGCTTATTGGCTGGGTTGACTAGCTTCATCTCGAACTTGTGACGGGTCCACTTTTCCTCCAGGGGCCCGGCCGGGATGTTGGCGTTCAATTGCATTTTTTAGCGTAGGGGCAGGCCCCTGTGCCTGCCCTTTTCTGCGGGCGCGTTGCTTCGCGCTCAGCGCACGCGCATTCGAAAATGAGTTACGCCTCGGGCGAACTGCCGGCCTAAAGGCCGGCGCTACATTCAGCCCGTCGCACGTGGTCACTCACACGGTGAAGCGCTAGACTGGCAAAGAGGGGCAGCCACTGAGGGCCGCCCCTACCTCAGAAATCCAGACAGCACGGCTAGGGGCACAAGCGCGAATCCAACGACAACTACCAGCGTAAAAACGGTGGCCAGGCGGCGCGCGAATGACTGATGGCGCGGCTGGCTCAGGCCGAGCGTCTGAAACAAGCTCCAGATGCCGTGCCACAGGTGCAACGCAAGCGCCACCAGTGCGACCAGATAAAACACGGCAACCGCGGTGCGTTGGAGACTGGCCAGCATGTTGCGGTACACCGCGCCGTGCTCGAAACCGGGATTGAATGCGCCGAACGTCAGGTCACCCAAATGAAAAATGATGAAGGCCAGCAGCAGCGGGCCGGTCCAGCGCATGGTGCGCGAGGCGTAGGTGGCTTCGCGGTAGCTGGTTTCGTTGTAACCGGCGGGCCGCGCCGCCATGCTTTTGCGGGTCAGCGCAAGATAGGCCCAGATGTGCAGCGCAACTGCCACGAGCAGGCCGATGCGTATGCCCCACAGCGCGATGGGAATGCGTCGCAGGGCAGCGCCGTAGGCATCCAGCGCCACGGCCCCCTGAAACGCGAGCAGGTTGCCCACCATGTGTGCCAGCACAAACACGGAAAGCGCCACGCCGGTAAGGGCCATGATGGCCTTCTGCCCGATAGACGAGCGAAAGAGGCGCGCAACGCCGCGCGAGGCCGGCCGGCCCACGACTCCACATTCAGTGGCCGCTTCGCTCACAGGCGGACTCTCCTTGCGCAGCGATGTTGCGTTCTAATGACTGCGGTCTGTCTTACGGAACGGAGCAGGCGGGTCGGGGAATGATGAGATAGCTGGGTCATGAAGCGGTTGCGAGTGAGGCAGCGCAGCGCGGCGCACCACGCGCCCCCGAAACACTGCAGTGTATCGCTTGCCTGCTTTGTTTTCAAGCTGGCGCTGAGGTTAGAATGCGCAGTGCCTTTGCGCGTGAGGATATAATGACGGGCGCGCCGCTGCCCGGAGGATGCATGGCTGAGAACCATCTCGCGGAACTCACGAAGGTAGTCGCCGAGGTGAGCAGGAGCGGCCAGCCGCTAGGCGCCGCCATCTTCGTGAAGATCGGCGAAAACATCGCCAAAGCATTCGACGCCAAACCCGACGAAGTCGCCATTCTCACTTTGGTTCACGGCGGAAAGTTCCTTCAGTTCGTCGTTCCGGAGAAGCTCCAAAAGGTCGGCGACATCCCAATGACCAGCGCCAACTCGCTGGCGGTGCGCACGGCGCGCGAGCGACGGCCGGAAGTGATCAACAATTTCGCTACGGCGCGGCACCCCACGGTGTTCGAAGCGGTGCCACTGGGCCAGCAGCGGGGCGAGCCTATCCAGAAAATCATAAGCGCGCCGGTGATGGCGGATGGCAAGGTGGTTGGGGCGATCCAGGTGTCACGCAAAGCCAAAAGTGTCAGCGCTGCCGGCCCTGACTTCACGCCGAAAGAGCTGAACGAGCTGGTAGCCATCGGCGGCACGCTTGGCGCCTGCCTAAAGCTCTATAAAGCCGAGTAGGCCGAAAGGATCCCCGTGCTGCAGCGCCGGAATTTTTTGCAATTCGTCTTGTGCGCAGTGCTGGCGCTGGGCCTGCCAGCGGGGTGCCAGCCCGGCGCGAGCGCGGAATCCGTTCAAATCACGCTGCTCGGCACCACCGATCTGCACGGCAACCTCTTCCCTGTCGACTATTACTCGAACAAACCTGCGAACCGCGGGCTGGCCAAGATTGCCACGCTGATCCGGCAGGTGCGCAGCGAACAGCCCAACGTGCTGCTTCTGGATAGCGGCGACACGATTCAGGGTACGCCGCTCGCGTACTATTTCGCGCGCAAAGAACCGGCGAAGCCGAATCCCACCATCGCGCTGATGAATGCGCTGGGGTACGACGCGATGGCCACCGGCAATCACGAATTCAACTTCGGCCTCGACGTGTTGCTGAAGGCCAAGTCGGAAGCGAAATTTCCCTGGCTTGCCGCCAACATCGAGGGGCCAGAACCCACCCTTTCAGACAACGAAAGGGTGGGGCACCCCGAGTTTCCCTCGCACATCATCAAGCAAGTGGCCGGGGTGAAGGTGGGCATCGTGGGCTTCATCACGCCCGGTGTGCCGCGCTGGGAAATTCCGGCGCACTATCGCGGCTACGCGTTCCATTCCATTGTCGAAACGGCGAAGCGCGTGATCCCGGAAGTGCGCAAGCAGGTAGATTTGCTGGTGGTGATTGCACACTCAGGCCTGGAGCGCGACGCGCAGACGGGCGAGTCGCGCGAAGGAGATCAGATTCCCGGTGAAAACGCGATTTGGGCGCTGGCGGAGCAAGTGCCGGGCATTGACGTGATTCTCTACGGTCACTCGCACCGCGAAATGCCGGAGAAGATCATCAATGGCGTGCTGCTGGCGCAGGCGCGCAACTGGGGGCAGTCACTGGCGCGCGCCGACGTCACCATGACGCGCGATGACGGCGGCAAGTGGCGCGTGACGTCCAAGAAAAGCACGGTGATTCCGGTGACCGATTCCACGGCACCGGACCCGCAGATCCTTGCGCTGGCGCGGCCGTATCACGAAGCCACGCAAGTTTATCTGGACGCGCCGGTCGCAACGTCTGCCGTTTCGCTGAAAGCGGCGACCGCGCGCTACGAGGATCATCCGTTCGTGGATTTGATTCACCGCGTGCAACTGGAATACGGCAAGGCCGACGTCTCGTTCGCCACCATGTTCCTCACCAGCGCGGCGATTCCCGCCGGGCCGGTGACGGTGCGCCAGATTGCCTCGCTGTATATCTACGAGAACACCCTTTACACGGTGGAGATGACCGGCGCGCAGCTTGCCGAGGCGCTGGAGCACGCTGCCGGCTTTTATCCCGCGTGGCCGGTAGCAAGCGGCCAGCGGCTGCGGCTGCCTGGCTACAACGCCGATTGCGCGCAGGGAGTGGAATACGAGATTGACCTTACCCAGCCGCCCGGCAAGCGCGTGCGCAACCTGACGCGGCACGGCCAGCCGCTCAATCCGGCGGCCAAACTGCGCGTGGCCATCAATAATTACCGCTACGCCGGGGGCGGCTACTACAAAGTGTTTCAGGGCTTGCCGATTCTGTATCGCTCGCCGCAGGAAGTGCGCGAGTTGATGATCGAATACGTGACGCGCACCGGCGCGCTGCCCGCCACCGCCGACAATAATTGGCGCATCGTGCCGCGCGCAGCGGTGGATGCGATGATCCGCGAAGCCACCACGTCGCGTTCGACGCAGCCGGCGGACGGGCCGTGAGTGCGCGAAGCAAGCTTCGCGCGGGGAGAACGGCAGCAAGCTGCCGCACTCCATACGGAGGCGAAACGTGTGTTGTGCGTCGATGGCGACGCGACCGTCGACCAGAGCAAAACCAAAACCGGGGAAAGGGGACATTCTAAACGAGGTAAGAAAGGGGACATTTTAAACGAGCTTTGACAAATCCGCGCGAAACGTGTTGACACTCTGGGTGCTTCTTGTTACTTTCGCGCGCGCGTTTTGTTTTGTTTACTCCAAACGGGAGGCACCGCAAACCGGCAGCCTAGATGTCCTTCGTCGCCAAAAAGATTTTCCTCACCAAAGGAGTTGGCAAGCATCGCGAGCGCCTATCCAGCTTCGAGCTGGCGCTTCGCAACGCGGGCATCGCCGCGTGCAACATTGTACGCGTCTCTTCGATATTTCCGCCGCATTGCCGGCTGATTTCGCGCAGCGAAGGGCTGAAGCATCTCAAGCCGGGGCAGGTGGCGTTCACGGTCATCAGTGAAAACTCGACGCGCGAGCCGCATCGCCTGATTGCCGCGGGCGTAGGCTTGGCACTGCCCGCCGATAAGTCGATGTACGGCTACCTCTCGGAGCATCACTCCTTCGGCGAAACGGAAGAAGTTGCCGGTGAGTACTGCGAAGAGCTGGCGGCGGAAATGCTGGCTACCACACTGAGCGTGGAGTTCGACCCGGACCTATCGTGGGATGAGAAAAAAGA
>JBOGNS010000005.1:0-4675 GCA_050747305.1 Candidatus Acidiferrales bacterium
ATCCGCACGGAAAACGGGCTGGACGCTTTCATCCGGGACACCTTCCCGACGAGCGTCGCGATCCGCGGCGTCGGCAACGGAACGTTCACGCAGAACCGCACCGCCTGGTACACGTTCATCCAGGATACGTGGAAGGTCAGTCCGCGTTTCACGCTGGACTTCGGCATCCGCTACGAGTTCACCGAACCGGCCCGCGATAACTCGCTACAAGAGCTGAACGGGCTGGCAAATATCACCTCGATCCGGGCCGAGCCCTACACCGCACAACTGCTCGTGGCGCAGGGCCTTTGCACTACCGTGGCGGCCTGCCCCGGTGAACCGAATGGCGCGTTGATCGGCCAGAGCATTTTCAATACGCTTTCGCCGCGTCACCAGCAGGAGTTGATTGATCAAGTCGGTGAATCGTTGATCTTCCGGGCGCCGAAGGCAGATTACAACAATTTCGCGCCGCGCTTGGGCGTTGCCTGGGACATCTTCGGCGACGGCAAGACTTCGTTCCGCGCCGGAGTAGGCCGGGGCTTCGATGTGCTGTTCGGCAACCTCGCGCTGCTGCAACTTCCGCCGCAAATCCAGGCGGAGAACCGCGAGGCTAACGCATGCGTGCTGGCACCTTCACCATCCTGGTGCGCAAACACAGTAGGTGGCGACCCGCTCGACCCGGGCTCGACAATTTCCTTCACCAATACCGGGTTCATCGAGGGCGGCGCACTGCTCAATGTGCTGCCGCTGACAACGTCAACCGATCCGCTCATCGCTCGGGCAGCCTCGGGCAACTTCGTGGTGGACGAGCGAGTGCCGGAAACATGGACGTGGTCGGCCTCATTGCAGCGCGAGTTCCGCAACGTGTGGCTGGTGGAAGCGCGCTACGTGGGAACGCGTGGCCTGTTCCTCCCGGTGCAGCGGTGGCTGAATACCGGCGTGCCTGTGTACTTCGAAGGCGCGCAGTTGCCGGTGTTCACCAGCATGGCCGACGTTCCGGCCAGCTTCCCGGCCGGGCAATTTAGCCTTGCGGACTTCGACGCGGCGGCGACTCCGTTGATCCTGAGTCCCTATGGTTTCAACGGCGTGCTGACGCGGTTCACCACCGATGGACGTTCGAGCTATCACGGCGGGTCGCTCAAGTTGGAGCGGCGCTTCAGCAACGGGTTGATGGTCAACTCCAGCTACACCTGGAGCCGCACCACCGACCTGATTGACAACGAGCTGAACACCAGCGCGTTGAACCCGCGCCGTCCGTTTAACCACAACAACGTCGGCTTCAACAGCGGCCTTTCGGCCATCCACCGCGCGCACAAGTTGGCGTTTGTGTGGATATATGAGATGCCTCAATATGCGGGCGATAATAAACTGCTGCGCGGCTTCGGCCGTGGCTGGCAATGGGGCGGCGCCTATCTCGCCGAAAGCGGACAGCCGGTTACCGTCCAGGCTCGTCGCGATATTGACGGCAACCTCGACAGCGCCGGCGACTATGCGTTCCACAACGTGGGCGGCACGCGCGGCGTGGGCAGTGACAGCCGGTCGGTGTGCTGGAACGGCGTTACCGTCACCACCGGCTGCACGACGGCTTCGACGATCGTCGGCTACGTTTCCGCCGTCGACAACGCGGAGTGGATTCGTCCGGGACGCGGTGGCGTCACCAACGGCGGCCGCGGCAGCGTGATACGCGGCGGCATCAACAACTGGAACATGGAGATCAGCAAGCGGACGCCGATTTGGGGCGAGGGTCGCGTGCTTCAGATTTCCGCTCAGTTCGTCAACGTGTTCAACCACCCGTCCTACAGCATCGGTGGTGGCGGGATCTTCGGCTTAACGACGCCGGCACTTACCAACACCGGCTTCGTTACGCCGGGGAGCGCAAACTTCCTGAACGAGAAGACCTTCAGCGGTGGTTTGGGCCAGTCGCCCTTCCCAGCGCGTGATTCAATGGAACATGAAGCTGATCTTCTAGTTCCGCCGTGGTTAACTGGGAAGGGCGGGGTGTAATTCGCTCCGCCCTTTCTTCGTTTCTCTTCGCCGGCACAGACGTGGGAGTCATGAACCTGCCTGACCGCCGTATCGCCCGCAGCATCCGGTCCGTGTATCCCATGCTTGCCCTGCTGGTTTGCAGCGCTACGGCCTCGGCACAAATGCCGGGGACCGTGGCCGCACGCTCCATGATCGAAGGCCGTGTGACCACGGCCGGCAACGAACCCCTGCGCGGTGCAACGGTGGTATTAGTGGATTTCAACGGTGCGGATCGGCGCACCGTCTTCACCGACCACAGCGGCGCTTTTGTGTTTGCCAACCTGCGCCCCGGAAACTACCAGATACAGGCCGCGCTTGCCGGTTTCGATTCACGGAGCATTCGCGTCGACCACGATGGCGAGCGCGACAATTCCCTGCGCATTGTGCTGCGCCCGCGCACGGGCACGCCGGAAGCGCTCGTCACGCCGGTGACTGCGGTGTGGGCGCTGCGCATTCCCTCGGTGGCACAGCAGCAGTACGATCGCGGTATCCAGCGGATGCAGCAGAAGCGCGCTAAGGAAGCACGGGCGCACCTTGCGAAGGCCATCGCGCTTTACCCCGAATATGCCACGGCACACGCGGCGCTGGGGTCGCTGGCGCTGGCGGAGAAAGACAATAGCGGTGCAGAAGTCGCGTTTTCTCGGGCCCTGGAAATTGACGCGAATCTCATCGATGCGCGGCTGGGCTTGGCCACCGTGGCGGTCAGCACAAAGAAATGGAAACAGGCTCGCGAACACCTGCTAAAGGCGCGTTCCTTGCAGCCCGATGACTGGCGCATCCTGCATCAGCTCGGCGAGACAGCGTGGCAGCTTGGCCTATGGGAGGAGGCGGAGCCGAACTTGCGACGCGCCACGGAGCTGCACAGCGATTCCCCGCGCACACACCTGCTGCTAATCAATGTGCTGGCGTTGCAGGAGAAACTCCCCGAAACGCTGGCGGCGATGGATGCCTTCCTGAAACTGTTCGCGCAGAGCCCGTTTGCCGCGCAGGTGCGCGAAAAGCGCGAGAAGGTGAACAAGCAAATGGAAGGCTCGGCGCAGATTCCCCCGTCGGCCGCTTGGCAGCTTTTTGGGCAGCCTGTGAAATTGCCGCCTCGTAAAGCTCGTGTTGTCGGCTGATCAATCCAGCATTGAGCCGCCGGCAGTCCACCGCGTTGATCGGTTCGCTCTCGCGCAGTCCCTTGCCGCCCTTTCCTAGCGCGCGCTATAGTCAGGACGCAATCCTCTGTGACGCCTGAATCCGCTGCCCGCCGGCGAGCGGGCGCAGTGATCAATCCGCTCGAAGCAAACGAGGTCAGCACTGTGCAGAGAAGTGCGTTTCAGATTGGCTTGTTTCTGATTGCGGCGAGCACGCTGATGTATGAAATCGTGCTCACGCGGTTGCTCAGCGTGATCTCGTGGTACTACCTGGCGTTCGTCTCGGTTTCCATGGCCATGTTTGGGATGACGGTGGGCGCGCTGGCGGTGCAGTTGAAGCCGGCGCTCTTCACGCCCGAGCAGATCCCTCGGCGGCTGGCGCAAAGCTGCGCGGCGATGGCGGTTTCCACGCCGCTGGCGCTGGTCATGATGCTGGCGATACCGGTGGACCTTTCGCTGTCGGCGCAAGTGCTGTTCAGCTTCCTGCTTTTCTCCGCGGTGATCGCCGTGCCTTTCTTTTTTTCCGGCGTTGCGGTGTGTCTTTCGCTGACGCGCTCGCCGATTCCCATCGGCCGCACGTACTTCGTGGACTTGGCGGGCGCAGCGGCAGGCTGTTACCTCGCGATTGTCGCGCTGAGTCTCACCGACGGGCCGAGCGTGATGTTTCTGATTTCTGCGCTCCTGTTCGTCAGCACCGCCTCTTATGCCACGCATGCCGGGGAGGCACTGTGGCGCAAACGCGCAGGGCTTGCGGCCGTAGCGATGCTGGCGCTCGCAGCGCTCAACAGCGCCACCCTTTACGGCATCCAGCCGATCTGGTCGAAAGGCAAAATTGACCGGCGCACCGGCCTGCTCGCGGAGATTTGGAATCCCATCTCGAAAGTGCGCGCGATGCGCCCGCACGTCGGGCCGCCGCTGATGTGGGGACCAAGCCCGCGCATGCCGGCCATCGAGCGGGAAAGCATCAACCTGAACATTGACAACGACGCGGCCACCAGCATTCTGCGTTATCGCGGCGACATGAGCGAATTCGATTTCCTGCGCTACGACGTCACATCGCTTGCCGCCCAACTGCGGCAAGGCGGCGATGCGGCCATCATCGGAGTGGGCGGCGGGCGTGATGTGCTGAACGCCGCGGTCAACGGCTTCCGCTCGATTGTCGGCATCGAGGTGAATTCCGCGATTGTGGACTTGTGCGCGCGGCGGCTCGACTGGTTCTCCGGCTTCAGCAAGATTCCCGGCCTGGAAATACAGGTGGACGAAGGGCGCAGCTTCCTGACACGAACTGGACGCAAGTTTGACTTGATTCAGGCCTCGCTGGTGGACACTTGGGCTGCGACATCCGCCGGAGCGATGACCCTTACCGAAAATGCCCTGTACACCGTGGAAGGCTGGCAGATTTTCTACCGGCATCTGAAGCCGGGCGGGCTGATCAGTTTCAGCCGCTGGCAAGATACCGCACAGACCCCGCGACTATTTTCCGTAGCCTGGGCGATGCTACTTGCGGAAGGCGTAGCGGATCCTTCACCACACAT
>JBOGNS010000006.1:0-3040 GCA_050747305.1 Candidatus Acidiferrales bacterium
CGCAGCGGCACCACCACCGTGCCGATTCCCCGGCTGACGTAAATCTGCGTGCTGCCCATCGCATCCAGTCCAGACTGGAAGCGCCGCCGAGCCGCGCTCCCCTCGCGCCCCGCACGCGCCGGAAGCCGCACTTGGCCCCCGTGCGTATGACCGGACAGCACCAGGCCGACCCGCGCACGCGCCGCCTGCCGCAGAATGCCGGGCTGATGCGACAGCAGCAGCGTGGCCGCATCAGCGCGAATCCCGCGCATCGCGCGCGCCAAATCCGCGCCGTAATGCAAATCATCCACGCCGGCCAGGTGCAGCGCATGCCCGCGCACGCGCACCACACTGTGCTGGTTGCGCAGCACATGGATGCCTTCGCGCCGCAGCGCGCGCGTCACCGCATCCGCGCCTACGCGAAAATCGTGATTCCCCAGCACCGCATACGAGCCCAGCCGCGTGCGCAGCCCGGCCAGCGTTTCGGCCACCGGTTGAATGTACGCCCGCGAATAGGTGATGAAGTCGCCCGTCAGCGCGGCGATGTCCGGCTCCAGGCGATTGGCCAGCGCCACCGCATCCATCACCGCCTGCAACGGCAGGTACAAACCGTGATGAATGTCCGTAAGCTGCACGATGCGCAGATTACGCAGCCCCTCCGGCAAGCCGCCGAGGCGGATGCGATGCTGGCTGACTTCGATGCCCGCCTGCCGTCCCCACGCCAGCGTCAGGCGTTCTTCCGCTTCGCAGGCGTTCAGTAGCGCATACTTCTCCACGCCGCCGCCGCGCCAGCGCGTCATCCAGCGGTCCAGCCCGCCTTTGAGCCGCGCCTTATTGCTGTAAGGAAATGTGTAACTCTGCCGTGTCATGTTTTGATGTAGCGGCGACCTTCAGGTCGCCATCTTCGCAGCAAGGTGCTTCGCGCCTCCGCAGTCAAGCATACCGCGCGGCTTGCTGCTGCGAGCACTGCCCGCTCCGCCGCCATCGAATTACCGCCCTCTAACTGCCGCTACAAGTATGCGCCACTCGCTCTCAGACGCTAGCATTCGCCGCGCTGCCTGTAAAGCTCGCCGCGTCGGTGCGTTGCTCTCGATGCAGATTTCTGCGATAGAATGCCGCCTTCTGGGGGAACCATGCTGAACAATCACAATGCATTTTCACGCCGCACCCTGCTGACTTCCGCGTCCTCGCTAGCCGCGCTGGCTGCCGCCGACAAACTGTTCCCGTCACGCGCGTTCGCCATCTCCGCGCAAGGCGCCAATCCTGCCGCGGCGCCGCTGCTCGACAAAGGCTTCGCCGCGGTGCACCGGCTTGCCGACGGCGTCTACGCCACCATCGCCGACGGGTCCAAAGGCCTGCAAGCTGTTTCCAACGGCGGCTTAGTGGTCGGACGGGATGCCGCTTTTATCATCGAAGGTCACATGCACCCGGCCGGCGCGGCACTCGAGCTGGAAGCCCTGCGCTCCCTCACGCAAGCGCCGGTGCGCGGCGCGCTCAACACCCACTACCACTTCGATCACACTTTCGGCAACGCCTTTTACGGAGCACAGGGCATCCCCATCTGGGCGCACTCCCGCACCGCCACACTGATGACCGAGCGCTACGCCGCGCTTCAGGGCAAAGATAACTCCGGCCTGATCGCACCTACCGAAAAGCGCATCGCGTCAGCTAAAGACGAAACCACACGCCAGCGCGCGCAAGGCGACCTCAACGCCTTCCGCTGGTTCGTCTCGTCGGTGGAAGGCACGGTGCTCGCGCTGCCTAATCATCCGCTCGACCCCGCCAAGCTGCCCATGAAGCTCGACCTCGGCGGCATTACTGTGGTGCTGGAAGCGCGCGAGGGCCACTCGCCCACCGACATCATCGCGCGCGTCCCCGAGCGCAACATCACGTTCGCAGGCGATCTGGTCTTCAACGGCAGTTACCCTGTCACGTTCGACGCGGACATGACCGCCTGGCACAACGTCATGCGGGTGTTCGCCGGTTTTGACAAGAGCGAGCGCTTCGTGCCCGGCCACGGTCCCGTTTGCGGCAAGGATTGGATCGCGCAGCAAACCGCCATCATGAACGACATTGCCGCGCAAGCCGAAAAACTCCACAGCGCCGGCGTGCCTGTCGAAGAAGCCAAGCAGCGCTACGTCATCCCTGAAAAATTCAAATCGCTGAACATGTTCTCGTGGTTCTTCTGCATCGAGAACGCCATCGCCGACCACTACAAGTCCTTCGCACGAAGCTAAACGCGAGCCCCTTGACTCGCGGACTGGGCGGCGGCAACGTGGCTCGCTTCCTCCGCCGCGACCCCGCAGCCTGCGAGGAGCAACCTAAGCAGAAACGGTGATACCGTATTACGGCTAATCTAAGTCCTGCCGGGAAAGTCATGCCCAGGATTACGCAGACACAATCAGGAGGTGAACTGTGAAAGGGCTGGCACTCGGTTCCTGCCTTTGCCTTGCCAGCGGGTTGGCTACTTTTGCGCAGACACCCGCAACCGGCAACCCGCTCGGTCACCATCAGGAGTTTGGCGGCATTCGAACCTTTCTGCGTGCCCCCTATATACCCGACCTTGCGACAGTGGATGCCGATATCGTCGTCATCGGAGTTCCCTTTGACGAAGGAACGTCCGGACCATCCGGCACGCGGTTTGGCCCGCGCGATATTCGTGAGGCTTCGCTGGTTTATGCCTGGGCCAGGCCGATGGGCTTTTTCTACATAGATGGCGAGAAACGGGTTTTGAGCGGAGCCCAATGGGTGGATGTCGGCGACATTAACGTCCAGCCGATGCATCCCCAAGTCACATTTGGGAGGTTAACCGAGGCAGTGCGGGCCATTCACCAAAAGGGTGCGCTGCCCGTCGTGCTCGGCGGAGACCACTCCATTTCCTTTCCCGCGATTCGGGCTTTTCAATTGCCAAGCCTAACAGTAATCCATTTCGATGCGCATCTCGATTCCTATGGCGAGCCTCCTCGCCGTGACGCGATCGCCACAGCCGTGACAGATCACGGAGGCTGGGTTTCTGCCGTCGCACAAATCCCAGGAATCAGAATTGTCCAGATTGGGATGC
>JBOGNS010000007.1:0-5909 GCA_050747305.1 Candidatus Acidiferrales bacterium
CGTTCTGGTCCGGAGTCGAAGAAGTGCGCAAGATTTGGATCAGCCTGTTCACGCCGCAGCGCGGCGCCTGGTCGCCGGAATGCCTCACCGACGAGGAGCGGGCGCTGGTAGTGCGCGAGATGTTCGAATTTCGTGACAAGTTCCCCAAGCTGGATATGCACAAGGGCCAGATCAAGGAATTCTTGCATCCGCCGAAGTCGCCCGATGAGTGCATCTTTGCCAAGACGACGATGACGCTTTCCGCCGACTTGAAGACCAAGGTGGCGCCGTGCCAGTTCGGCGGCGATCCGGATTGCGAGCACTGCGGCTGCGTAGCCTCGATGGGCATGGCCGCAGTGGGCAACTACCGGCTGGGCGGATTGGTGCCGCTGAAGCATATCTTCAACGCCTCCACCCAAATCGGCCACGCCGTCTCCAAATTTCGCTCCAACGGAAACCACGTTACGCAGCAACCGCTACCCAGCGGCGATAGCGTCGCGTAGACTGACGCGCCTTCCTACTTCATAAACAGGGCAGCGATTTGCGCGGCGTCGCGCGGCGCGAGGCGCGCGGAGCTGAGGTTCACCGCCATGGCGATCACCACGCCGGAGTCGGGATACATCAGCAGCATGGTGCTGCCGCCTACGGAGCCGCCGCTGTGCCCAATGGTGCGGCGGCCCTTTTCGTCGGCGCGCACGGCCCACCCAATCCCGTAGTGAGTCTCTTCTCCCGCCACGGTGCGTTGCGACGTGAAAAGCAGCTTGAGCGTCTCCGCCTTAAGGAAGCCGGGCTGGAGGTGCGCGGAGGCAAAGCGCACGAGGTCTTCGGTGGTGGAGAGAAAGCCGCCGCCGGCCCACTTGTAACTGTTGTCCACGTACGGCGCGTTGTGCAGCACGCCGTCGGAGTTGCGCTGGTAGAAGCGCGCGCGGTGCGGGATGAGCACATCATTCTCGTCGGCCAGGGTGTGGCGGAGACCGAGCCGGCGAAACACGCTGGCATTCATGTAGTCGAGAAACTTTTCGCCCGAGGCGCCTTCCACGACCGCGCTCAGCAGGTTCCAGCCATAGCTCGAGTAGCCGTAGCGCGCACCCGGCTCGAAGACCAGCGGGTCGTCTTTGAAGATTTCCAGCGACTCGGTCACCGAGTCATAACGCTTGGCCAGCAGAAACTCCGCGCCGCGATAGTGACGGATGCCCGCCAGATGCCCGGCAACCAGACGCGACGTAACCGGCTTGCCTTTCTCCGGGAAGCCGGGGACGTAGCGCTGCACCGGCGCATCCAGATCGAGTTTGCCCTGCTCGACGAGCAGCGCCAGCGCCGCCGCGGTCAGGGGCTTCGACACACTGCCCACGCGAAATTTCGTCTCGGGCCACACCGCCACGCGGTTCTCGATGTCTGCGTAACCGAAGCCCTCCGACCACACAATCTCGCCATTCACGCCGACAGCCATTGACACGCCGGGCCAGCCGCGCTCCGTGAGCCAGTGCTGCGCCAGCGCGCGCGCCTGCGCCACAGCTTGCAAATGCTCCGGCGCCGTAATCGCGTTTGCGTACGCCGCACCCGGCCACGCCGCAGCGACAGCGCTGCTCGATCCCGCGCTTGACTGTGGCGCCGCCGCGTTCGCGTAATTCGCATAACTGACGCTGCGCGCCACCTGCCATGAGGCGACGGTTATCGTTAACACGACCGCGAACAGCGCGAGCAATTTCCATCGCTGCATTTGCGCACCTCCGCGATTTTAGGAATGGGAATGCGCAGCCAGTCTATGCCGGAACGCGCGCCTGTCAATGCAAAGGATGGGCCGAACAGCTTCTCCCGAGATAGTGAGCTGTTCATGGGGCAGCGCCGCTTCTGCGCGGGGGGCTTTTTTGAAAGAGAAAACCCTCGCCTATTCGTAGCGGAGGGCGATGATGGGGTCGGTACGGGCGGCGCGGCGCGCCGGAATCCAGCAAGCCAGCAGCGCCACCACGGTCAAACCTGCGGCGGCGGAGGCGAAGGTAGCAGGGTCGGCGGGTGTGATGCCAAACAGCAGGCTCTTCATCAGCCGCGTGACCACCAGCGCTCCTGCGACGCCGATCGCGACACCGGCGAGCGTCAATCTTGCGCCCTGGCTGAGTACGAGTCGCAGCACGTCGCGCGGCCGCGCCCCAAGCGCCATGCGGATGCCCATTTCTGCGGTGCGCTGCGATACCGTGTAGGCCATTACGCCGTACAGGCCGACGGCAGCGAGCAGCAGCGCCAGCGCGCCGAACAGGCTGAACATCACCATGGGCAGGCGTCGCGAAGCAACCGACTCGGAATAGATCTGTTCCATGGTGGTGATGCCGATGACCGGCTGGCCGGCATCAATGGCAGCGACTTCGCGGCGCACAGCGTCGGTCATGGCCAGCGGGTCGCCGGAGACGCGCATAGCGACGACCTGATACACCCACGGTTGCTGGGCAAAGGGTGTATAGGTGTCGAAGCTGGTCTCGGCAGCGAGGCCGTTATGCTTGACGTTGGCGACCACGCCGACGATTTGTCGCCACGGCGCGTCGGGCCCGCCGAAGCGCAGGCGCTTGCCGATCGGGCTCTGGTCCGGCCAGAATGTGTCGGCGATGGCGCGGTTGACGAGGATGACTTTGGCGGCCGCTTCGTTGTCCTGGTCTGTGAACTCGCGGCCCCGTAACAGCGGAATGCCCATGGTGCGGAAGTAATCCGGGTTCACGACGTGAATGCCGAACAGCAGCTCTTCCCCAGGATGTTCTTCACGGCCGGCAATGGTGGGATTACTGGTGGTGTCCTGGCCTTCCAGCGGGAAATCATTGGAGATGGCGACGCCCTGCACGCCGGGAAGCGCGCGCAGGCGCTCGATGAGTTGGCGATGAAAGGCAAGATGCGCTGCGTCCTCGGTGTAACGATCGCCAGAGGGCGAAACGCCGAAGGCCAGAACCTGGCGCGGGTCGAAGCCGGGATCCACGCGGAGCACGCGGGCGAAGCTCGAGACCAGCAGCCCCGCGCCCACCAGCACCACCACAGACAGCGCCACTTCCGCAACCACGAGCACCGCGCGCAAGCGATTGCGCGCCGGCGATGCGGAACCGGTGCGCGCGCTTTCCTGCAAAGCCGCGCTGATGGCTGCACGGGCCGCTTCGCGCGCGGGCGCCAGCCCAAAGAGTAGTCCCGTGGCAACCGCCACAGCGAGTGCGAACAGCAGGACGACGGCATCCATGTGGATGCCGCTTACCCGCGGCAGGTCGGGTGGCTGCGCGGCGACCAGCACCTGCACGCCGGCGTAGGCGATCACGATGCCCAGCGCCGCTCCGGCAAGGGAGAGCAGCAGCGATTCGGTGAGCAACTGGCGAACCAAGCGCAAGCGTCCGGCGCCGAGCGCGGCGCGAATGGCGATCTCGCGGCGCCGCGCCGTGGCGCGCGCGAGCATCAGGTTGGCGACATTGGCGCACGCAATCAGCAGCACCAGCCCGACCGCGCCCAGCAACGCCAGCAATGCGGGACGCACGTCGCCTACCAGCAGCTCGTGGATCGGCACGAGGCGGACGGTGTGCGTCATGTTGCGCTCCTGCTTGAGGCGCGCCACGATGCGGTCCACGTCCGCTTGCGCCTGCGGCAAGGTGACGCGCGGCTTCAGGCGTCCAAGCACGAAAAGATAGTGCGCGCGCTCGGTGGTGGGATCGCCGCGCGAGGTGACGAAGACGTCCGGAAGGATATGGCGCGGGTTGATGTAAAACTCGACATCGCGCATGAACTGGAAGCTCGGCGGCATGACCCCAATTACGGTGACCGGCTCCCCATTGAGCGTCAGCACTTTGCCGATAATGCCGGGATCGCCGCCGAAGCGGCGTTGCCACGCGCCATAGTTGAAGACCGCGACGCGTTGCGTGCCCGGCTGGCCTTCTTCAGCGCGAAAGCCGCGTCCCATGGCCGGTTGCACGCCCATCACATCGAGAAAGTCCGGCGTCACCACGCAACCGCGCAGGCGCTCGGCGGGGCCGTATCCGGTCAGGCTGAAATTCTGTGGGCGCGCTGCGGCCAGCGATTCGAAGGTCTGGTTCTTGCGATATTCGACGAAGTCAAAGCCCGAAAACGGCGCGGTGTTTAGCTCGGGCTGCACTTCCCACCACCACACCAGGCGATCGGGATGCCCGTAATCGAGCGGGCGCAGCAACACGGAATGGACCACGTTGAAAATTGCGGTATTGGCGCCGATGCCGAGCGCAAGCACCACGACGGCCACCGCGGTGAAGCCGGGATTCTTCACCAGCATGCGCAGCGCAAAACGTACATCCTGCCACCAGGGTTCCATCACACCGTCTCCCTTCCGCGTTGCCTGCGATTGGATTTGACCGCGCCGCCACAATGCGCGTGCCGAGAAGGCCTGTCGCCAATACCACCGCCGGGCGGCCCGCCGACCGTCGCTCGCGGCACGCGCGCGAAACTCCTCCTCGAGATCGCCGAGAAAAAATTCGCGCTCGCTGGTGGGGAGCGTTGTGCGCAGCAGAATTTGCGCCAGCCGCGGCGGTCGCGGAACATTTGTTCCCTGAGTCATCGTTCGCCGCTCACCGAAACCACTCGTGCCGCGTTGAAGCACGACGCTACAAAGCTTCCAACTCCTTACCGAGACCGGCAGCCATCCCGCGCAAAGCCGCCAGGCTGCGCGCCAGCGCGCGCTCCCCGGCCGGCAGCACGCGGTACATCTTTTTTCGCCGCCCACCGCGCTCCGCCGTGGGCTCGCCGGTGTGCGAAGCCACCAGGCCCTTCTCTTCCATACGCAGTAGCGTCTTGTAGACTGTGCCGAGGGTGACTTCGCGCCCGGCGCAGCGCGCAATTTCGCAGCGAATGGTCACGCCATAGGCGTTTTGGCGGAGGCGCAGCATCGCCAGCAGCACCAATTGCTCGAATTCGCCGAGATAGCTCTCCATGCACTCTCGACCGCAGAGCATGCCTATTTCTACGGCTTTGTCATATATATGACGAGGTGGGGCGACAACGGTTAGCAAGGAATCTTCAGGAGGCGGCGTAAAGCCGCCCCTACTGCTTGAGGACTTCTTCGAAGAAGGCGAGGGCGCGAGGGTCGCCAGTCTGGCCGAGCCAGAACATGGCCTGCTTGCGCACGGCGGCGTTGCGGTTGGTGCGGGCGACTTGAATCAGCAGGGGCACGCCTTCATCTTTGGGAAGCTGGCTGAGGGCGAAGACGGCCTTCTTTTTGATGTAGGTGTCGGGGTCGTTTTCGATGGCGCCGGTGATGGCGTCGGTGGCTTTCTTGCCGGCCTTTTGTCCCAGCCAGAAGAGCGCCTGACCGCGGACTTTTCGGCTGCGGTCGTCGCGCGCGGTGGCGATGATGGCGTCGACGGCTTGCGGCTGGTCGCTGACGTGCAGGCCGAAGATGGCTTTTTCGCGCACATCGTCGCTGGGATCTTCGCGTACCATGCGGCGCAGCACCTGATAGCCGCGCTGGCCGCGCGCTTCGCCCAGCCAAAAGGCCACATGCTTGCGCACCGCTTCCGGCTGGCCCGGCGCGGCCATTTCTTCGAGCGCCTGGTCCGCGGCGCTGCCTGCGTGCATGGCGATGGCGGTGATGGCACGCTTAGCTACGCTGCGGTCGTCGCGCTCGCTCCAATCGGTTTCTGAGCGGATGAAAGACTTGAGCAGCGCCACGCTTTCTTCCGGGCGCACGCCGGTGAGCCAGATTACAGGCCGCCCGCCGGCATCGAGCTCGCAATCGGCGGAGAAAATGCGGATGTTGGTGACGCGCCGTTCGGCCGCGCGATAGAAAACAAAGAGCGCCGGCTCCAGCGCGACGGGCGCAAGCTCGCGCTTTTCGTTTTCGTCAGGCGTGTGGATGTTCATGCCGTGATCCTGCTCCATGCGGCAGCAGCCGGCGGTGTAGTGGCCGTCGCGCCAGTTGCCGCAGCAGACGGATGTGCGGTCGC
>JBOGNS010000008.1:0-2304 GCA_050747305.1 Candidatus Acidiferrales bacterium
TGCAAAGGATGGAATGAGGTATTTCCTGACTTTTGCCTGCTACGGCGCACATCTTCACGGTGACGAATCGGGCTCCGTAGATCGTCTGGAAGCCGATCCAGATCGCGTTGCTGCGGAACGCCGCAGCCTGAATCAGCCCCCTGATGAGCTGGGCGGCGACAGCCGCACGTTCGTGCTCGAAACGCTCCAGGAGGTCTGCTTACAGCGTGGTTGGAATCTGTTAGCCGCGCATGTGATCGTAGAAGCGGAAGTTCGGCCCGAAAAGGCGATGAATGATTTCAAGGCGTATGCAAGCCGAGCTTTGAACCGGCTCGAAGGCGATGGGCACGTCACGGAAGCACGCGATGGCTGTGGAAGGATCAGGATGTTCGTGAGGCGATCCGCTATGTGGTCGCGGAGCAAGGCTTGCCGTGAAGCGCGCCAACCGCTCGCTCACGCTCGCGGGTCAGTTACAGGTCGCGCCTCGGACCGATCCGCCGTGCGACCACTCTTATGTCGCGCACCTATGCAGAATTGGGGTCGGCCTTGTTGTTCCGCAGGATCTGAATGGAGTGCCGGCGCGGCGCAAACGAGTGCGCGTACGCCAGGATGACTGCGCGTGGGTTAGCGTTAGCGGCCGGCGGCGCGGCTGCGTTCGCGCTTGGAGAGAATGTCGCGGACGGCGTAAATGCGGCGGTTCTGACTTTCGAAGTACGTCCGGATCATGACCTCGCCGAGCAAGCCGGTCGAAAACATCATCAGGCCGGCGAGCAGAAGCAGGCCGCCGGCAATCATGAGCGGCCCGTGCTGGATTACGATTTCGTGGCCGGTGAGCTTATAGATGAGGAGGTAAGACAGGATCAGCCCGCCGAGCCCGGTGCCGGCCAGGCCGAGCGTGCCGAAGAAATGCATCGGGCGCGTAAAGTATTGGAGCAGGAAGCGAATTGTGAGAATGTCGAAGAGGACGCGAAAAGTGCGGCTGAGCCCGTAGTGCGAGTCGCCGCTCGGGCGCTGGGTGTTGCGAATGGGGACTTCCGCGACGCGCGCACCATAGAAACTGGCGAGCGCGGGGATGAAGCGGTGCAACTCGCCGTAGAGGTTGACTTCCTTGAGCACTTCGGCGCGGTAGGCCTTGAAGGTGGTGCCGAAGTCGTGCAGCTCGATTCCCGAAGCTTTCGCCATCAGCCAGTTTGCGATGCGCGACGGCAGCTTGCGCGTGATGGAATTGTCGACGCGATCCTTGCGCCAGCCGCTGGCGATGTCATAGCCTTCGTCGATTTTCGCGAGGAGTGCGGGAATGTCTTCGGGCGCGTGCTGCAAATCGCCATCCATGGCCATGACAATAGCGCCCTCCGCTTCGTGAAAGCCGGCCGACAGCGCCGCGGTCTGTCCGAAATTCCGGCGCAGGCGAATCACCTTGAGGTTCGCGTCGGTCTCGACGAGGTTCGCGAGCAACTCAAAGCTACGGTCCGTAGAGGCATCGTCGATAAAGAGGATTTCGTATTTACGGCCAAGCGATTCGAGCACCGAAGTGAGCCGGTCATACAAGGGCAGGATGGAAGGCTCTTCGTTGTGGACCGGAATGACGATGGAAAGCATCGAAAGAGCTATTTTAGCATGCGCGGGTGGAGCTATCGGAGAAAGCGCAGATGGCGCTGGCGGCGCTCTCGACGCCGGGCCGCGTCAGGCCGGGGCACATGGGCAGCGAGAGAATTTCGCGCGCGGCCTTTCTGCATGCGGAAGGCCGCCAGGGCGAGCGCTGCAATCGCGTGAGGCGTTCTGCTCTGCGAGGCGGCGCAGAAATGTTCGGAGCAGGCAAGCCTGGATTTCCTCCAGGCGCCCAGCGATGCGGACCGCGGCGTGGAGTGCGGCCGCGCGCGGGCGCCCATCGCGCAGCAAGCGGACGCTCGCAGCGATGGACTCGCCGCTGGTGGTGACAGCGCCGCCGCCACCGGCAGTGCCGAGGCTCCCGGCTGGATGGAAACTGTAGGCGATGTAGGGCGAAAACGAAGTGAGCGGGAACGAGTCGAAGCGCGCGCCGTAGGGCCTGACAGGCGTCCTGGACAAGTGGCGCGCCGAGGGTGCGTGCGAGCGAGGCGAAGCGCCTCATGTCGCACGGCGAGCCGTAAAGATGGACAGTTATCAGCGCGCGCGTGGCGCGTCCGGGCCGGCCAAAGGGCTCGGGTAGCGGAGTGATCATGCGAGACGCCGGTCCCTTCCGGTGACAGCGGGGACGAGGACGAGCCTGACGTAGAGCCTGCAAAGCTGGTAAAGCGTTCGCAGCAGCGAGCGCAAACGGAAAAACTGCGAGCGGCCGTGCAGCCG
>JBOGNS010000009.1:0-61265 GCA_050747305.1 Candidatus Acidiferrales bacterium
GCGGTGAATTCCGTGCAGCGCACGGCGCGAAACTGCCACCGAATGGGCGCGTCCCGAACCCCAGTGGCACAGGCTTTTCAGCCTGTGTGCCTTGTTGGCGCGAGTGAATTCCACAGAGCGAACAGGCTGAAAGCCTGTTCCACTATTTACGTTTCGCGGTGGCGAAGTGAGTGCTCTGGCCGAAGTAAACTTCGGCGGCTTCCATCACCGTTTCCGAGAGCGTGGGATGCGGGTGGATGGTGAGCCTCAGGTCGCCGGCGACGCAATCCATCTCGATGGCCAGCACGCCCTCGGCGATCAGCTCGCCCGCGCCGTAGCCCACGATGCCGACGCCGAGCACGCGCTCGGTGGCGGGATCAATCAGCAGCTTGGTGGCGCCGTCGTTGCGATCGTTGGCGGTGGCGCGGCCGGAAGCGCCCCACGGGAAACGCGCCACTTTGTATTCGCGGTTCTGCTCCTTGGCCTGCGTTTCGGTGAGGCCGGCCCAGGCGATCTCCGGGTCTGTGAAAACGACGGCGGGAATGGCGCGCGGCTCAAACACTGTCTTGTGCCCGCCAATGGCTTCCACTGCGACGCGCGCTTCGTGCGACGCCTTGTGCGCCAGCATCGGCTCGCCGGCCACGTCGCCGATGGCGAAGATGGTCGGCTCAGCGGTGCGGCGCTGGCCGTCGGTTTCGATGAAGCCTTTCTTGTTTACTTTCACTTTCGTTTTATCGAGGCCGGGGATTTTCGAGTTGGGCGTGCGGCCCACGGAAACCAGCACCGCGTCGAAAGTTTTCTCTTTCTCCTTTACGTCGCCGTCGAACTTCACGCGGATGCCATCCTTAGCTTCCTTCATCTCCGCGACTTTGGTGTTGAGCAGGATGCCTTCCCAATTGGCTTCGAGGCGTTTGGCGAGCACGTTGACCAGGTCGCGGTCGGCGCCGGGCAGCAGGCCGGGCATCATCTCCACCACGGTGACCTTTGAGCCGAGTGCGTGGTACACCGTGCCCAGTTCCAGCCCGATGTAGCCGCCGCCAATCACCAGCAGCGACTTGGGCACGCTGGGCAAATCGAGCGCGGACGTGGAGTCCCACACCCGGTCGCTATCGACCGACAGGCTGGGAATCTTCGTCGGCTTCGAGCCGGTGGCGAGTATGATTGCGTCGAAGGTGAGCTTCTCTTCCCCGCCGGATTTTTTCGCCACCTTCAGCGTGCGGCCGTCCACGATTTCGGCGAGTCCCTGAATGTACTTCACGTTTCGTTGCTTGGAGAGCTGGCCGAGGCCGCCGGTATTCTTCTTCACCACATTTTCTTTGAACGCGCGCAGCTTATCGAGATTGATCTTCGGCTTGCCGAACTCGATGCCCCATTGCGCGGCGTGCTGCGCTTCAGTAATCAGCACCGCGACGTGCAGCAGCGCCTTCGAGGGGATGCACCCGCGATAAAGACACACGCCGCCGGGATTCGCTTCCTCGTCAATCAGTGTGGCGGTCATGCCGAGGTCCGCGGCGTAAAATGCCGCCGCGTAACCGCCCGGGCCACCGCCTACCACCGCGATGTTCTTGTTGTAGTCGCCGCTCATCCGCACGCTCCGTCACACGTAGGGGCGCCCCTTTGGCCGCCCTATTCGCGGCCGCCCTAGCCTGTGGCCGCCCTGGTCCATGCGCGAAAGAATGGGCGCACACAGAGGCGCGCCCCTACCAAGAAAACGAATCGGTCGCTGCTCACCCTTCGAACGACAGCAAGAACGGCTGCTCGAATGCCTCGACGACCCAGCGCAGGAAACGCGCCGCATCCGCGCCGTCAATTATGCGATGGTCATAGGAAAGCGAAAGCGGCAGCAGCGAGCGCGGCTCGAAATGGCCGTCCACGTGCACCGGCTCGGTGCGCGCGCGCGAAATTCCCAGGATGGCCACCTCCGGCGAATTCACGATAGGTGAAAAGTGCGTGCCGCCGATGCCACCCAGATTGGTGATGGTGAAGACGCCGCCTTGCATCTCTTCCAGCGTAAGCTTGCCGGCGCGCGACTTCTCGGCGAGTTTGCCGAGCTCGATGGAAAGCTCGAGAATGTTTTTGTGGTCGGCGTCGCGAATCACCGGCACCAGCAGGCCGCGCTCGGTATCAACGGCCACACCGATGTGGCAATACTTCTTGTAGATGATTTCTTCGCGCGCCAGATCGATGCTGGAGGCGAACTGCGGGAAAACTTTCAGCGCCGAGGCGGCCACCTTCAGCGCGATGGCCGTCATGGTGAGCTTGCCACCGGCCTGCTCGACTTTGGGGCCGAGCTTCTTCTGCATTTCGCTCAGGATGCTGACGTCGGCCTTGTCGTGGTTGGTGACGTGCGGAATCGTCTGCCACGCATGGCTCAGGTGACGCGCGGTGGCGCGGCGAATGCCGGTCATGCCTTTGCGTTCGACCGTGCCCCACTTTGAAAAATCCGGGAGCGACGGCGCCGCCACAGCCGGCCCTCCCGTAGCGCGGGTCTGCATCGCGGCTTTGACGTGGGCCTTGACGTCTTCGATGGAGATGCGCCCGCGCTCGCCGCTGCCGCGCACCGCGTGAACATCCACGCCGAGTTCGCGCGCCAGGCGCCGCACGGAAGGAGCGGCAGGAGCGGGCGCGCCTTTGGCGGGCTCAGGCTCCGCTTCGGCCAGCGGCTTCGCCACGGCTGGCTCACGCGACGGCTTTTCTTCTTTCGCCGGTTGCGCCTCGGCAACTTCTGACTTGGCCGGCGTTTCGGCTTCTTGCGCTTCCGGCGCGACGGCGGCGGCCTTCGCTTCCTTCTTTTCTGCCGGTCGCCGTTCTTCTTTTTCTTCCTTCTTCTTTGCCGTTTCCGGCTTGGCTTCTTTTTTCTCGGCGGGAGCGGCGGCGCCGTCGTCAATGGTGAGAATCAATTCTCCGACTTTAACCTTCTGACCCTGCTTGACGTGCACCTGCTTCACGGTGCCGGCGGCAGGAGAAGGCACTTCGATGGTGGCCTTCTCGGTTTCTAGCTCGACCACGGCCTGGTCTTTGGCGATGGAGTCACCCGGGGCAACGAGGATTTTGGTGACGTCGCCGGATTCGACGTTTTCGCCTAGCTCGGGGAGTTTGAACTCTGTCGGCACGATTCGTAGCCTTTTGAGAGAAAGTGGCTAGTGGTTTCAGCTGGACTCTTACTAGCCAACTAGTTAGACACTAGCCACTATCCCCTATGAAGTCATCGGGTTCAGCTTGTCTGGATTGATTCCCAACTCTTTGATCGCTTTCTCGGCCACGGAAGTCTCAATCTGCTTCTCTCGCGCCAGCTCGGCAAGCGTGGCCAGCGCAACAAACTTCGCATCCACCTCGAAAAAGTCGCGCAGCGAGGCGCGGCCTTCACTGCGGCCAAAGCCGTCGGTGCCGAGGCACGCCACGCGCCGCGGGCACCACTTGGCAATCAGATTCGGCAGCGCCTTCATGTAATCCGACGCGGCCACCAGCACACCCGGCGCGTCGGCGAGGCATTCGGTGACGTAGGGCGTGCGCGCGGGCTTGCCGGGATGCAGCATGTTCCAGCGCTCCACGTCCAGCCCATCGCGGTACAACTGCTTGTAACTGGTCACGCTCCACACGTCGGCGGCAACGCCATATTTCCCGAGCATCTCCTGCGCCACGAGCACTTCGTGCAGGATCGCACCGGAGCCGAAGAGTTGCGCGCGCAACTTGCTCCCGCCGTTCTGCGCCGCGCGCACGCGATACATCCCGCGCAGAATGCCCTCGCGCGCGCCATCGGGCATGGCCGGATGCGCGTAAGGCTCGTTCATCACCGTGATGTAGTAGAAGATGCTCTCCTGCTCTTTGTACATGCGGCGGATACCGTCTTCGATAATCACCGCGATTTCGTAGGCGAACGCTGGATCGTATGTCCGCACGTTGGGCACGGTGAGCGCCAGCACGTGGCTGTGGCCGTCCTGATGCTGGAGTCCTTCGCCGGCCAGCGTAGTGCGTCCTGAGGTGCCGCCGAGCATGAAGCCGCGGCAGCGCGTGTCTGCGGCCGCCCAAATCAGATCACCGATGCGCTGGAAGCCAAACATCGAATAAAAAATGAAAAACGGAATGGTGTTGATGCCATGCGTGGCCGGTGCGGAACCGGCGGCGATGAACGACGACATCGAGCCGGCTTCCGTGATGCCTTCCTCTAGAATTTGTCCGTCCGTGGATTCTTTGTAGTAGAGCAGCGTGTCCATGTCCACCGGCTCGTAGAGCTGGCCGACGTGCGAATAGATGCCGACCTGGCGGAACAGCGACTCCATGCCGAAGGTGCGCGCTTCGTCGGGCACGATGGGCACGACGAGCTTGCCGATTTCCTTGTCGCGCAGCAGCTTGGCCAGCATGCGAACGAAAGCCATGGTGGTGGCGATCTCGCGGCCATCGGTGCCCTTGTGGAACTCATCGAACAGGTCGCCGAACTCCGCTTTGATGGGCTTGGAGCGCTGCTTGCGAGCCGGCACGAAACCGCCAAGCTCTTCGCGGCGCGCGCGGATGTATTGGACTTCGGGACTGTCCTCCGGCGGGCGATAGAACGGGGCCTTGGCGACATCTTGGTCATCCACCGGGATGCCGAAACGAGCGCGGAACTCGCGAAGCTCATCCTCGTTCAGCTTCTTCTGCTGGTGAGTGATGTTCCTACCTTCACCGCTCTCGCCCAGGCCGTAGCCCTTGATGGTGCGCGCGAGAATCACGGTGGGTGCGCCTTTGTGCTCCACGGCCGCGCGGAAGGCAGCATAAACTTTTTTCGGGTCGTGGCCGCCGAGGCGCATGCGGCGGAGTTGTTCGTCGGAGAGATGCTCCACCATCTTGAGCAGCCGCTCGTCGTGCCCGAAAAACTTTTCGCGAAAGTAAGCGCCGGACTCCACCACCAGCTTCTGATACTCACCGTCAACGATCTCGCCCATGCGCTGCACCAGCGCACCGTCCGTGTCCTTCTCGATGAGCGGATCCCAATCGCTGCCCCACAGCACTTTGATCACATTCCAGCCGGCGCCGCGGAAGCTGGCTTCCAGCTCCTGAATGATCTGGCCATTGCCGCGCACCGGACCATCGAGCCGCTGGAGGTTGCAGTTGACAACGAAGATCAGGTTGTCGAGTTTCTCGCGTGAGGCCAGCGTGATGGCGCCGAGTGATTCCGGCTCATCGGTCTCGCCGTCGCCGAGGAAAGCCCACACTTTGGCGTCGCTGTGCGGTTTGAGGCCGCGGTCTTCGAGGTAGCGATTGAACCGCGCCTGGTAGATGGCCATGATGGGGCTCAAGCCCATCGAGACCGTGGGGAACTCCCAGAACTCGGGCATCAGCCACGGGTGCGGATAGGAGGATAGACCGCCGCCGGGACGCAACTCGCGGCGGAAATTCTCCAGTTGCTCGACGGAGAGCCGGCCCTCGAGGAATGCGCGGGCGTATATTCCCGGCGCGGCGTGACCTTGAAAATAAATCGTGTCGCCTTCGAAGTTTTCGCTACGCGCGCGAAAGAAATGGTTGAAGCCGATTTCGTAGAGCGTCGCTGCCGACGCATAGGTGGAAATGTGGCCGCCGATGCCGCTTTCCTGCTTATTGGCCCGCACCACCATGGCCAGCGCGTTCCAGCGCACTAGGCTCTTGATGCGCCGCTCGATTTCCTGGCTTCCGGGAAAAGGCGGCTGATGCTCAGTGTTGATAGTGTTGACGTAGGGAGTATTGGCGGTGAACGGGATTTGAACGCCGGCGAGCTTGGCGTGGACACGCAGGTGCTCGAGGAGGACGCGCGCGCGCTCGGGGCCGCCATCCTGAAGGACGTAATCGAGCGACTCCCGCCACTCGCGTAACTCGGTCTTTTCCAGTTGGCTCAGCTCGCGCGGCAGCTCTCTCTTTTTTGCCGCCGCCTCTACGGACGCAGCCTCCTTCGTCCGTTCCACCACTGTACTCGCCATACGGCGCTCCTCACTCTCTCGAATCCAACCATTATATGCGTTGCTGACCAATTTCCAAAGAAACGTAGACAGGCGCCGCCATGAAAACAAAGCGGCAGCTTTGCTGCCGCACTCCACATAAACCATCTGCTACACTCGCGTATTTCGACGGAGAGAATCAGTGCAACAGATATTCTTGCCTGCCGCGGAGATGGCCAAGCTCGTAGCCGAGCGCAAGCTCTCCGCAGTAGAGCTGACGCAAGCGCACCTGGCGCGCATCGAGCAGCTTCAACCAAAGCTGAACGCGTTTGTGCATGTTGACGCCGAAGGCGCGCTCGCCGCGGCGCGCGCCGCCGACGCGGCCATGGCCCGTGGTGACGCGCTGGGGCCGCTACACGGCGTGCCGCTCACCATCAAAAGCTCGATCGATGTGGCTGGCTGGCCGTGCGAAACGGGCTCGCGGCTGCGCGCAGGTAACATCCCGCAAACCGATGCCACGCTGGTGCGCCGCCTGAAGAAGGCGGGCGCGGTTCTGCTCGGCAACACAAACGTGGCCGAGATGCTGATGGCCTACGAGAGCGACAACCTCTTGTATGGCCGCACCAGCAACCCGTGGGACCTTTCGCGCACCGCTGGCGGCTCCTCCGGGGGCGAATCGGCGGCGATCGCGGCAGGCTGTTCAGCGGGCGGCGTAGGCAGCGATGGCGGCGGGTCGATTCGCGTACCCGCACACTTCACTGGGATCTGTGGACTGAAGCCCACGCCCGGACGCATACCAGCGAGCGGCCACTTTCCGGTTTCCAGCGGGCCCTTCGCGCAGTTGGGCGTCGTGGGTCCAATGGCGCGTACCGTAGACGATGTCGAGATGCTCGCGCATGTGATGACCGGCTTCGACGATGGCGACGTGAAGTCCACACCGCTGGCATGGCGTCGTGTGCGTGATGAAGAGGCCAAGCGGCTGCGCGTCGGGTTCTTCGAAGACGACGGCATCGTGGCCGTCACACCCGAGACGCGCGCGGCCGTTCAAACGGCCGCAAAGGCCCTGACCGAGCAAGGCTTCACGGTTGAGCCGTTTCGTCCGGATGCCCTTGAAGCGATGCGCGAAACGTGGTGGTTTTTCTTCGGAGTTTGCGTCAATCACGTTCTGCGCCCGATGTACGACGGGCGCGAGGCGGACATCAGCCCTCCGCTGCGCGCGTTCTTTGACCGCGCCGGCAGCGAGCCGCCGCTGACATCATCATCATTGCTCGATGCATGGTTCACGCGCGATGCGCTCACGCTCGCGCTGCGTCGGCAGATGGAGCAGTTCCCCATCCTGCTATGCCCTGTCGCTTCCGGTCCGGCATTCCTGCACGGACAGGGCGGCTGGGCGCCGCCCGCGTTAAACTATGCCCAGGCCATGCGCTACTGCCAGTGGTTCAATCTTACCGGCAACCCGGGCGCGGTGGCGCCGGTGGGCCGCTCGCCGGAGGGCTTGCCCATCGGCGTGCAGATTGTGGCGCGGCATCATCACGACGAGGAGGCACTCGCCGTGGCCCGTGCAATCGAACGAGCCACCGGCGGCTTCCAGCGACCACCGCTGTAGGGGCGGGCCCCTGTGCCCGCCCCTTGCGGCGTGCAGAGCACCTTGTGCCTTTGTATTAAGGAAGGGGCAGACACAGGTCGCCGTAGGAGTCTTTCAACACAATCGCCCTTGTGCCTTTGTATTAGGGAAGGGGCAGACACAGGGGTCTGCCCCTACGCACGAACGAACCGTGGCGAGCACCAGCAAAATCGGCATCCTCACCGGCGGCGGTGATGTCCCCGGCCTCAACTCCGTGATCAAGTCCGTGGTGTACCGCGCCAGTGAAATGAACCGCGGGGTGATTGGCATCCGCAAAGGCTGGGAAGGGCTCACGCACCTCAATCCATCGAATGAGCTCGACCCATCCTACGTGCTGCAGCTTACGCGCGAGAACACCCGCACCATCGACCGGCGCGGCGGCACCGTGCTGCACACGTCGCGCACCAACCCGCAGCGCATGAAGCACAACCGCCTGCCCGGCCACCTGTCGCACGCCGAAATCGACACCTTGCAGCGCAACGGCGACTATCTCGACCTCACACCCATCGTGCTGCGCAATCTCGAGCGGCTCGGCATCGGCTGCCTGATTGCCATCGGCGGCGACGACACCCTCACCTTTGCCGCGCGGCTGAACCGCGAAGGCTTCCCGGTGATCGCCATTCCCAAAACGATGGACAACGATGTGCAAGGCACCGAATACTGCATTGGCTTCTCCACCGCCATCACCCGCGCGCGCGAGTTGATTACGCGCCAGCGCACCACACTCGGCTCGCACGAACGCATCGGCATCTTCCGCATCTTCGGGCGCGATGCGGGTTATACCGCGCTTTACACCGGGTACGTCACGTCCGCGCGCTGTCTGATCCCTGAGTACGCATTCGATCTCGACCGGCTGTGCGCGTTGCTGATGGAGGACAAGCGCAACAACCCCAGCAATTACTCGCTGGTAGTGGTCTCGGAGGGCGCGGTGTGGCAGGGCCAGCAAGTGGCCGATTACGGCGAAACCGACGCCTACGGCCACAAGAAGAAAGTCGATATCGGCCACGCGCTCGCCGCGGAAGTCAGTCGCCGTACCGGCGAAGACACTATGGTCAGCGATCTCACCTACGACTTGCGCAGCGGCGAGCCGGATGCAGTGGATACGCTGGTCGGCAACACGTTCGCGAATATCGCGCTCGACTTGCTCGCCGGCAATACCACCGGCCGTATGACTGCGATCCGCGACGGCCGCTATGCGCACTCGCCGCTGCCCGACCCCACACTCGGCCCGCGCAAAGTGGACGTAACCTCGCTCTACAATACCGAACGCTATCGCCCCAATTACGCCAGCAAGCTCGGCGCGCCCCTGCTCCTCGATGCGATCTGAAGCTGCGGTTTTTTGGCGTTGACACTCCACCGGCAAGTGTGAAAACTTTGAAGCCTCCAGGGGTGAAGCCTGCGTGAAACGCATTCGGCAGACCGCCGTAGTGTTGCTTTTGCTGACGGGGGTCTGCGTGTATGCGCTTCCATCCGCCACGCTGTTCGTCGCCGGCGTCTTCTACATTCATCTCCTGGTGGGCGTTCTCTTCCTGCTGGTCTTGCTGCCGACCCTGGCGCGGGTGTTCCGCGGATGCAATACAGAAGGGCGTATCGGCTGGGCGCTGATTGCGTTCGGGGGCTTGCTAGGCGTCGCGCTGATGTTTACCGGCGGCACGCGGCCCTTCACTGCCTTGCTCTACTCGCACATCGGGGCCAGCCTGCTCGGTGTGGTGTTCCTGGCCGCGAAATGGCTGGGAGATGCGCCGCGCGCGGCTGCGGTGCGATTAGCGCCGCACGGCCCGCTGCTGCGGTTCGGTTCGGTGCTGCTCGTGGCCGCCGTGCTTTCAGCCGCTGCTTGGTGGGTGCGTGTCCCGCTGTGGCAGCAGGCGTACCGCATTACCAATCCCGAGTTGGCCCCAGCTTCCATGGAAGGCGAAGGCGACGGGCCTAGGGGCCCGTTCTTCCCCAGTTCGGCGCAGACAGCGCACGGCGGCACCATCCCAGCCAAGTACTTCATGCAGTCGCAGACCTGCGAGCGCTGCCATGCGGACATCTATCACCAATGGTCCGGCTCGATGCACCGCTTCTCTTCCTTCAATAATCAGTGGTACCGCAAGAGCATAGAGTATATGCAGGAAGTGAATGGCGTGCAGTCGTCGAAGTGGTGCGCCGGCTGTCATGACCCGGCCATGCTCTTCACCGGCCTGTTCGAGAAGCCCGCCGTAGAAAACCTGAGCAGGCCGGAGGCGCATGCCGGCCTCGGCTGCGTGATGTGCCACTCCATGGTGCAGGTGAAGAGCACCATGGGCCAGGGCGACTTCGGGCTGGAATACCCGGAGATCAATGAACTCGCCACAAGCGAGAATCCGCTGGTGCGCTTTGTACACGACTTCTTCGTGAAAGTGAACCCCGAGCCGCACCGCCGCACGTTTATGAAGCCGTTCGTGCGCCAGCAGACCGCGGAGTTCTGCTCGTCCTGCCACAAGGTGCACCTCGATGTGCCGGTCAATAATTACCGCTGGATTCGCGGCTTCAACGATTACGACAACTGGCAGGCCAGCGGCATCTCCGGGCAGGGCGCGCGCTCCTTCTACTATCCCGCGCAGCCGCAGAAATGCGTGGATTGCCACATGCCCCTTGTGCCCTCCGAGGACTTCGGCAACGTGGATGGCATGGTGCACTCGCATCGCTTCCCCGCCGCCAACACCGCTGTGCCATTCGCCAATCAGGATCAGGCGCAGTTCGAGGCCACGGAAAAATTCCTGAAGGATGGGCAACTTACGGTGGACATCTTCGCCGTGTCGCCCGCGCGCGAAATCACCGGAGGCGGCGAAGCCCGGCCCAGCCAATTGATGAGCACCTTCGCCGTGGGCGAGGAGGCTGAGCTTTCCGTCACGCCGGGCGGCGTGGAAGCGGCGCCGGTAACCGCGCCGCTCAATCGTGTGGGCGCGACGGTGCGGCGCGGCGATGAAGTGCGTGTGGATGTGGTGGTGCGCACGCGCAAGGTCGGTCACTTCTTCCCCGGCGGCACGGTGGATGCCTTCGACGTGTGGGTCGAGCTGCAAGCTACCGACGAAAAAGGTCAAGTCGTTTTCTGGAGCGGCGCGGTCGAAGACGGCGGCAAGGGCCCGGTGGAAAAAGGCGCGCACTTTTATCGCGCGCTGCTGGTGGACGCGCACGGCAACGTAATCAACAAGCGCAATGCCTTCGCCGCGCGCGCCGTCGTCTATGTGCGGATGATCCCGCCCGGCGCGGCGGACACCGTCCACTACCGTATGCGCATCCCTGAAAACGCCGGCGAGAAAATCACGCTGAAGGCCAAGCTGCACTATCGCAAATTCATGTGGTGGAACACGCAGTTCGCCTTCGCGGGGATTCCCGATCCATTGCAGCCGCAGGGTGAAGTCACCAAAGATTATGACGACCGCAAGTTCCGTTTCACCGGCGACACCTCGGGCGTCTCTGGCCAGCTCAAGCACATTCCGAATCTGCCCATCATCACGCTGGCGTCGGATGAAGTTGCGCTCAACGTAGCGCCGCGCAGCGCGCCTGTGCCCGAGCCGAGAGTAGTTTTGCAAGCGGACGACTGGACGCGCTGGAACGATTACGGCATCGGCCTGCTGCTGCAAGGCGATCTGAAGGGCGCGGAAGCCGCGTTTGCGAAGATCACCGAGATAGACTCGAAGAATGCCGATGGCTGGAACAATATCGGCCGCGTGCGCGTCGCTGAAGGCAACCTGGAGGGCGCGCGCGAAGTGTTGCAGAAAGCTCTGGAACTGAAACCGGAACTCGCCAGCGCGCACTATTTCTACGCGCGCGTCCTGAAGGCGGAAGGCGATTACGAGAAGGCCGTCGAGCACTTGCAGCGCGCGCTCGATCAGTATCCGCGCGATCGCGTGGTGCGCAACGAGCTGGGCCGCGTGCGTTTCCTGCAAAAGCGCTACCGCGACGCCGTCAGTGAGTTCAGGAAGACTCTGGCCATTGATCCCGAAGACTTGCCGGCGCACTACAACCTCATGCTCAGCTACAACGGGCTCGGCGACACCGAGCGTGCGCTCGCGCACCAACAGCGCTACCTGCGCTTCAAGGCCGACGAGGCTTCGCAGGCCATCACCGGCCCCTATCGCCGCCTGAATCCCGAAGACAATAACGAGCGGCAAGCCATCCACGAGCACGCCTCACTGCCCCAGGTCAAAATCCGCGCCGCGCTCGAAGCCTTCGCCGCCGAGCAGCGCGCCCGCGCGCAGCGCCCGCCGGTGGCCGGTCATTCAGGCGGCGGCCCGTGATCCGACCCGAGAAAGGCTACGCGGAAGCTAACGAATGACCTGGATCAAAACCATACCCCTGCCCGAAGCGAGCGAAGCGCTAGTCAAGGCAATTACTTCGCAGCGCGATCTTTATCCGGTGGAGTACGCAGCACCGGTGCAGCCCACGCCGGACGGCGTAGCCGGCATCGTTGCCTCGCACAGCCTCATCCCGCAGGCGCTCTATCACGCATTTTCCACGTTCGGTGCGCTGATGTCGCCGGAGCTTCCGCTTACGCGACGGCAACATGAGATGATCACTACCGTCGTCTCGGCGCAGAACCGCTGCCATTATTGAATTACGTCTCACGCAGAGTTTCTGCGTCGCGTCACTCTGGATGAGGAATTTGTGGAGCAACTGAAGCGAGATTACACCCAGGCTGAGCTTTTGGAGCCGGATCGCGCCATGCTCGATTATGTCGTGACCATTACGAAGGACGCCACACAGGTAGGCCCGCGCGATCACCAGCGCCTGCGCGCCGCGGGCTTCGACGACACCGGCATCCTGCAAATCACACTGATCGCCTCGTGGTTCAACTACATCAACCGCGTTGCCGACGCACTCGGCGTTGGCCGCGAGCCCGCCGATGCGACTGCTTCTGCATCCGCGTCCGTTGCCGTATCTGCGTCCAACCCAGCCGGAGGCACTCCGTGACCAGACCCCGTAGGGGCGGGCCCCAGTGCCCGCCCCTTTTTCTTGCAACATTCGTAGGGGCGCTGCTAGCTGCGCCGTCTTTCTTGCTATGCGCCGCGCCGCAGTCGAAGCCGGCGAAGGATTCGGCCAAGCCAGCGCCACTGATAGCGCCAACCCGCATCGCCTTCACCGATATCACCGCGAAAGCCGGCATCCGCTTCACGCACAACACCGGCGGCTTCGGCAAAAAGTTTCTGCCGGAAACCATGGGCGCCGGCGTGGCCTTCATTGACTACGACGGCGACGGCTGGCAAGACATTTTTTTCGTCAACTCCAGCGACTTCCCCGGCCACAAGCGGCGCACCACCGCGCCCGCTCTCTACCGCAACAATCGCAACGGCACCTTCACCGACGTAACGCGCGCCAGCGGCCTAGCCATCGAAATCTACGGGCTGGGCGTCGCCGTCGGCGATTACGACAACGACGGTGACGACGACATTTACCTCACCGCGCTTGGGCAAAACCGCCTCGTCCGCAACAACGGCAAGGGCGCCTTCACCGATGCGACCACCGCGGCGGGCCTCGCGGGACACAACGACTTCAGCTCCTCCGCTGCATGGGTGGATTACGACAAAGATGGCCACCTTGATCTCTTCGTCGCCAATTACGTGCAGTGGACGCCGGAAACCGATCTTTTCTGCACGCTGGATGGCACGCGCAAATCGTACTGCACGCCGGAGTCGTACAAAGGCGCGACAGCGCGGCTGTGGCGCAATCGCGGCGACGGCACATTTGAAGACGTGACGCGCGCCGCCGCATTGGAAGATGCCACGTCAAAAGGGCTGGGCGTGGCGGTGCTCGACTCCAACATGGACGGCTGGCCAGACCTGCTGCTGGTCAACGACACCGAGCCCAACAAGCTCTACATCAGCGACGGCAAGGGAAAGTTCACCGAGCGCGGCGTGCTCGCGGGCATCGGCTTCAGCGAGAACGGCGTGGCGCGCGCCGGGATGGGCACTGATGCCGCCGATTACGACCGCAGCGGCTACCCCAGCATTCTCATCAGCAATTTTTCCAATCAGATGCTCGCGCTCTACCACAACGAAGGCAACGGACTTTTTGTGGATGAAGCGCCGCGCTCGGAAGTCGGCCGGCGCAGCTTGCTCTCGCTGGGCTTCGCCGCATTTTTTTACGACTACGATCTCGACGGCTGGCTGGATATTTTTGTCGCCAATGGGCACATCGAAGATGAGATCGAGCGCATCCAGCAGCGCGTTACTTACGCGCAGCCGCCGCACGTGTTTCGCAATACCGGCGGCGGCAAGTTCGTCGAAACTACCGAATCGCTTGGCGCGGCATTCAACAAAAGGCGCGTAGCGCGCGGCGCCGCTTACGGTGACATCGACAACGACGGCGACCTCGATCTGGTGATGACCACCAACGGCGGCCCGGCCGTGCTCTTCCGCAACGATGGCGTGAGCAACCGCAGTGTGCGCATCAAGCTCGCCGGCACAAAGTCGAATCGTAATGGCCTCGGCGCAATGGTGACAGCTACCGTCGGCGGCGCTTCGCAAACCCAAATGCTGCGCAGCGGCTCCAGCTATCTTTCCGCCAGCGAACTGCTTCTCACCTTCGGCCTCGGCTCCGCTGCGCACGCCGATTCCATCGAGATTCGCTGGCCCTCCGGCCAAATCGACAAGCTCGAGAAAGTCGCCGCCGGCCAAACCATCACCGTGCAGGAAGGCAAAGGCCAAATCTCCGCTACACCGCACAGGTAGGACAGGCACTCCTGCCTGTCCGTTTCACCTTGCGCCGCACCTGCCGGCCTGTCCACATCACCTCAGCGCGCTGCGCACGGACAGATAGGGCAGCCCGCGAACGCTGTGTTGCCCCGGCGCGTTTAATCTTGGTCGATATTATTTCCCGGCCTCTGCGATCTCCGCGACTCTCTGTGCCTCTGTGTTTCTCCTATGTTAAGGTTTTTCCTGCAAGGCTGATGGATATGGTCGCTCGCATCCTCCGTTACCGAAGGCACCGGGCCGTGCTGCTGCTTTGTGCGCTCGCGCTGCTTTTTGGCGTTCGCCTGGGATCGCAGCAGCGGCAGCCGTCGCAGAAACAGCCGCCAGCCGATCCGCACGCCGCAATTCGCGCCAACAATCTGGGCGCGGCGTACCTGAACCAGCAGCGCACGGAGCAGGCGCTCGCGCAATTCAAGCAAGCACAAGCCGCCGACCCCAAGCTAGCCGTCGCGCGCGTGAATGAAGCCATCGCCCTGCTGAACCTGCAGCGCATCGAGCCGGCACGTGCGCTATTGAGTGAAATTGTCGCGCAAGACTCGAAAAATGTTCGCGCGTGGTATAACCTCGGCCTGCTCGAGAAAAATTCCGGCGACGCAGAAAAGGCGCTCGCCGCATTCGAAAAAGCCGCCGCGCTCGACCCCGGCGACCCCGATACCCACTACTTCATCGGCACGCTGCACTCTCAGCTTCAAAAGTACGACGACGCCATCGCTGCCTTCCAGCGCGCCATCAAGTCTAATCCCTTCCACGTCTCCGCCGAGTTCGGTCTCGCCCGCGCGCAGCAGCGCCTCGGCAACGCCGAGCAAGCCCGCCTGCACCTCGCCCGCTTCCAGCACCTCAACACCGAAAAACTTGGCGCGCCCATGAGCCTCGCCTACGGCGACCAAGGTAAGTACTCCCTCGCCGAAACCGTCACCCTGCCGCCCACCGCCGCCCCGCCCCCCATCCCCATCAAGTTCACTCTTGTTCCGGAAAGCGCTTCGGGTCTGAAAGTGGAGTGGTTGAATCCCAACAAGCGCAAGGCCTACGAAGGGATGACCCGTGTAGCGCCGAAACACGCACTTCCCCCAATGCCTGGCACCCACTGCCTCTTTGATTACGACAACGATGGAGATGGGGACGTGTTTCTTGCAGTCAGGCAGATCGATGAAGTCGGAGCAAGGTTATTCCAACGAACTAAGAACCAATATGTGGATGCGACTCCCTCAGCGGGCTTCGAGGTAATTCAGTCTGTGGACCATTGCGCTGCCGGAGACTACGACAACGACGGGTGGACCGACTTGGCCCTCGGCGCGGTCGGAGGGACGGCTATTTACCGCAATCTAGGGAATGGTACCTTTCAGAATGTAACGGCGAAAGTTGGCCTGCCAACAGACCTTTCTACCAGCGCTCTAACTTGGGTTGATCTCGACCACGACGGCGACCTCGATCTTTACGTTTCCCACGCCGTCCCGCCCACACGAGACACTTTCTGGCGCAACAATGGGAATGGCACTTTTTCTGACTGGACTGAGCCCTCCGGGCTTCTGATCGGAGGCGGGTGGAGCGGTAAGACCCTGGCTATGGACGTGAATAATGACCGCGCCATCGACCTCATCAAAGCAGGAGACCGCTCCTCGCTCGATCAGTTTCGAGCGGGGCCGCCAGACTCCCAGGGCCGCCTGCCACGCCCGGCACGTCCGGAAAGCTTGGGTGTGTATCTCAATCCTCGCGAAGGCAAGTTTAAGCGGACGGATTCCGTCACGTCTGGAGTTCCACCGGAGCAATACCATGTGCGGTCACTCGATTTCGATCGAGACGGGTGGATGGACCTTGCCATCGCACACATGAATGACGGGCTTACTCTTTGGAGGAACGTAGGAGGTGTGCGTTTCGAGCAAGTTAAGTTGCCTGTCCCTAGTAGGCGGTGGGTTTCTGACCTCGTAGTCTTGGACTATGACAACGACGGCTGGCAAGACCTGGCTTTTGTGGACGACCAGTCCTTCGAGGATACTGCACAACAGCAACTCCCACAAAAGTTCGCACCAAGGCTCAACCTCCTCCGAAACCTTGGAGGCTCTCGATTCGAGCTTCGGTCCAAGGGGACGGCCTTGGCAGAACTTAGCTTGTCCCTTCTCCATCTCTCCGCGGGCGACGTGGACTCCGACGGAGATCCAGACCTGTTGGTCAGCGTCCCATTCGCCGTAACTCTTCTGCGCAACGACGGCGGGAACAAGAACAACTGGCTGAAGCTATCGCTGAAGGGGCTGGCGGACAACAAGAGCGCGATTGGGACGAAGGTGGAAGTGTTTGCGGGCGCTACGTATCAGAAATTCGAAGTCACGACGCCGAACGATTTGCTGATCGGGCTGGGGCAGGAGAAGCAGGCCGACGTGGTGCGGCTGCTGTGGCCCACCGGCGTGTTGCAAGACGAAGTAAATCTGGCTGCGAATCAGCGGCACGAAATCATGCAGATTGACCGTCGCGGCAGCTCCTGCCCGGTGCTGTTTGCGTGGAACGGCAGCCGCTACGAATTTATCGCCGACGCCATCGGCCCCGGCATCGTCGGCCACTGGGTCGCGCCCGGCCTGCGCAACACGTCCGATCCCACTGAGTACATCAAAGTGCCCGGCTCGCTGCTGCGCGAGCGGCGCGGCCCGCGCGGCGAACGCCTGCTCAGCTTCCGCTTCGCCGAGCCGATGGAGGAGATCGTTTATCTCGATCAGTTGCGTCTGTTCGCGATCGATCATCCATCCGGCACGGACGTGAATCCCAGCGAGCGCTTCTATGCCAGCGGCCCGCCTTTTCCCACCGGCGAGCCGGTGTTCACGCTACAGAGCAACGCACGGCCGCCGGTGAGCGCGAGCGATCATCACGGCCGCGACGTCACCGCGCTGCTGCGCGAGCGCGACCGCCGCTACGTCAGCGATTTTGCCGACGCGCCCTACAAAGGCTTCGCCGAATTGCACTGGATCGAGTTCGACCTCGGCGAGGCGGCCCAAACCACGGCCCAGGACCCGGTAGGGGCGCCGCTTGCTGCGCCCCGGAATGCCGCGCATCCGCGCGGCTTTGGAGTGCGGCTCGACGCCGCTTTGCCCTCGAGACACGGGCAGACGAACGGGGCGCAGCAAGCAGCGCCCCTACGGCTGCTGCTGCACGGCTACACCGACTACTTCACCGCCACATCCGTTTATGCGGCGCATCAGGGCGGCTTGACGGCGATCGTACCCTACGTCGAAGCGCTCACCCAGGCAGGCGAGTGGGTGCGCATCGCCGACGACATGGGCTTCCCAGCCGGACTGGCGCGCACCATGGTTGCGGATCTCACCGGCAAGCTGCCGTTAGGCACGCGGCGCATCCGCATCTCCACGAACCTGAAAGTCTACTGGGACCAGATCCTCATCGACACCACGCCCGAGGGCACGCCGCATCGCATCAGCGAAGCGCCGCTGGCCGGCGCGCGCGCCGGCTATCTCGGCTATCCGCGCGAAATCCGCGGCACGCCGGCGAGCGACATTCGCTACGACTATCACACCGTGAGCGCCACCGGCCCTTACGCGCGCGCCGCCGGCCACTACACGCGCTATGGCGACGTGCGCGCGCTTATCGAGGGCGCCGACGACCGCTTCGTGCTCATGGGCTCCGGCGACGAGGTAGCGGTCGACTTCGATGCCGCTGCGCTGCCGCCGGTACCCGAAGGCTGGACGCGCGACTGGTTCTTCTACGTAGACGGTTTCGCGAAAGATATGGACTTCTACGCCGCGCATCCCTTCACCGTCACGCCGCTGCCGTATCACGCCATGCCCGGCTACCCTTACGGCGACGAACACCGCTACCCCAACCGCGGCGCGCACCTCGAAGATCAACTCGAACTCAACACCCGCGCCGTCTCCGGCCGCCCCGCATCCTCCTACCGTTACCAGTATCGCGAGCCCCGCGCGACCACGCCTGCGCCGCCCCAGCCGCGTTGACTGGCACCGCGCGCAGAATAATTCCTTAACCTTTCGCAGCGCAGGCAACCCGCCTTCATCGCGCTGCAACCAACGAATCAAATCTCGGTCGGATGCTGTTCATCCGCTTCAGGGGTGGGGCGATGCGACAGAAGTGTACATTTGCGTCTCTTCTCGTAGTGTTTTTGTTTCAGGCAGGATCTTTCGCCACGGCGCGCCTGCGCGTGGATGAGTCTGCGACCACTATCCGCTTCGGCGCAACCGGCGCGGAAAATCAACTTCAACTCGTGGTCGAGAATCCCGGCAGCCCGCTGCACGTGCGCCTGCAACTCGAATGGCTCGACACGGACGACCGCGTGCGCGGTCGTATCGAACGTGACGAGCGCTTGCGCGCGGGGCGCAACCGGCTCGTAGTTCGCTTCCCGTTCGACTTCGCGGCGCTGAGGCAAGACGATCGGCGCGAATTTCTCTGGTATCGCGTGCAGTATCGAATCGAGCCGGCCTCAGCGGAGCAAAGCTTCGAGCCTGTAATCGGTGTGCTGACCGTCGGGCAAATCAGCCCGGCGGCATTTGTCTTGCGGCTCGCGCATCCGGCTGGAGTCGCAGCGGGCACCCCGCTGCGAGTCCGTGTACGGTCACTGCACCCGCTCACCGAGAAAGGGGTTGCCGGCGTTCAACTCAACGGCATCGCAACGTACGAAAACGAAGACTTCGATGCGGTGAAAGTCAGCGCTGGCTCTCGCACCGACAACGACGGCCATGCCGTGCTGGAATTTCCCCTCCCTGCAAACTTTCACTCGGAAGTGGATATCGAAATCACCGGCCGCCACGGCGGATTCGAGGATGTGGCGGAGTCCACGGCGTATCCGGCGGGCCTGCCGCGAATCCTGCTGACCACGGACAAACCCATCTACCAGCCCGGGCAAACGCTGCGCGTGCGCCTGCTGGCTTTCGACGGCGCAGAACGCGCGATGTCCGGCCAAGTCGTCGGCGTGCGCGTCGAGGATCCTGAAGGCACGCTGGTGTACCGCGCCGAGCTCACCACTTCGCGGTTTGGTGTGGCCAGCAGCGAATGGATGGTTCCCGAGAGCCTGCGGCTGGGCGAATACTCCATCCAAGCCTCGCTCGAGGACAGTCCCTTTGAAGATGAAGTGGGAGCTCGCAAGCTTGTGCGAATCAGCCGCTACGAGTTGCCCGCTTTTACCGTGACCGTGGAGCCTAACCGGCAATTCTATCTGCGCGGGCAGGATGCCGAGGTCCGCGTGCGCGCCGACTATCTCTTCGGCAAGCCGGTCACGCAAGGACGCGCGCGCATCGTGCGCGAGGAAGGCCGCCACTGGAACTACCGCAAACAGAAATGGGAATTCACGGAATCGGAAAAGTATGAAGGGGAAGCTGCGACTGGCGAGTTTCGCGTGACGATTCCTCTGGCCCAGCATCACGACGACTTGAGCGATCACCAGCGGTTCGACGACATCGAGTACGCCGCCTATCTCACCGATGCCTCCACCGGCCGCACCGAGCAGCGGCGGTTTGCCCTCCGCGTCACGCGCGATCCGATCCACATCTACGTGATTGATTCCAACTATGCGGCCGAAGGCGTCCCGCAACGCTTCTATGTTTCCACGTCTTACGCCGACGGCATGCCGGCCTCGTGCGACGTAGTGGTGCAGCAGGCGCTGCCGGCACAGACTGCGGCCGGCAAGGAGGATGCGCCGGTGTATCGCGACGTCCGCAAGGTGCGCACGAATCGATACGGGCTGGTGCGTGTGGATGACTTGCTGCTCGCGTGGGACAAGGAGGGCGGCAACAACCTGCTGCTTCATGCCCGCGATGGAAAAGGCGCAAGCGGCAGTCAATCTCATCACATCTGGAAATCACCATTTCCGGTGCTGCGCGTTGAGACCAATAAGGCGCTCTACCGCGCCGGCGAGCCCATCGAGATTCGCCTGAAATCGGATGTAGCAAATGCCACGGCCTTCGTAGATGTAACCGTCGACAACGCAACCGTTACATCGCGGCGAGTGCGGCTCAAGAACGGCCGCGCGTGGCTGTCGCTGCCCTGGCGATCCGAGTACTCCGGGGAAGTGACGCTGTTTACTTACTTCCTCGGCCAGAATCGCGGCTACTCCTACGAGCGTTCGGCTGCCGCCAGCCACACCGTGCTCTTCCCTGCCCCGCGCGCGGTTCGACTCGATGTGCGCTGGAGCCAGCCAGAATACCAGCCGGGCGAAAAAGCGCGCGCCGATTTCCGTGTGCGTTTGCCGGGCGGGCGCATGGCCCCGGCGGCACTCGGGCTTGTGGTCTTCGATAAGGCGGTCGAGGAGCGCGTACGCACCGATACCGATTTTGGCGGGCGCGCGCCACGCTTCGGGTTCTGCGCGGATTATGAGTCGTGGATCAATGAGCAGGCGGTGGCGGGCATGCGCCGCGCCGATCTCGACGCCCTGGATATGACGCAACCCTTGCCCGACGGCCTGGATCTGGTGGCGGAGGTTCTGCTTCGCGATGCGCCGGGCTGGCTACGGTTTGACGAAGGCCGCACTTCGACAGACGCAAGCGAGGCCTACGGCGATTTGGCGCGCCGCCGCGTGCACCACATTCGCGAGGCGCTTGCCGACCATTACAAAGCCATGACCGATTTTCCCGAGGATGCAACTGCACTCCGGCGAATCTTGAACGAAGAACATGTGGATTTCGACGCCGCACTCGATCCATGGGGCATGGCCTTCGAGCCGCAGTTCCGTTTCCAACGGGAAAAGACGGTGCTCGATTTGCAGAGCCGCGGCCCGGATAAGCAACTCGGCACCGACGATGATTTCAGCGCGCTCTCCACCGGATGGCCATACTTCTTGCCGATCGGCACGCGGATTACGGAAGCAGTCGGCGACCATGTGCGGAAGTCAGGCCGGTTTGTGCGCGACTTCAAGACACTGGCATGGCTGATGGGCGCTCGCGGCGTGGATCTCACCACTCTCCGCGACCCGTGGGGCTCGCCCTACCGCTTCGAGTTTGATGTGCAGCGCGAGCGCTACACCATCACCGTGGTCAGTGCAGGGCCGGATCGCAAATTTGCAAACCGCGAGCGGACCTGGGGCGACGACTTCGCGCTGTGGACCGTGGCCACCGATTACTTCGCGTCCCTGCGCGAACCCGTGGAGGCAGCGCTCGCAACTTTTGTGGCGCGCCGCGGACGCTTTTTCGAGAGTGAGCAGGAGGCCGCGCAGGCGCTGGCGACTGCACAGTTTGGCCCCGAGAAGCTGCTCGATCCGTGGGGCCGCCCCTACTATTTCGAGCTCACCCGGATGGCGCGCTACAGCGACACAGCGTCTGTGCGCTCTTACGCCGACGTGAGCGGGCGCCCAACTGTACGGCGCACCATCGTTCCCGTTACACAGGTGATGAATTGGATTAACCTGCGCAGCATGGGCCCCGATGGCACGCGCGGCGGCGACGATTTCGATGTAGCCAGCTTTCGCCGCCTCGCGCTGGAAAGCGGCGGTACGTTTGAAATGCGCAAGCTTGCCACAAGCCCGCTGCTGCCGGGAAGCACCGGCGCAATCGTCGGCATCATCACGGATGTCAGTGGCGCAGTCGTCCCGGAAACACAGGTGACAGCGATGACTAACTCCAGGGAAAATACGTTGGAGACTGCAACCAACGAGGCGGGCGAGTATTTACTGAGCAATCTTCCGCCGGGCTTCTATCGCGTTGAGTTTAAGGCGGCTGGATTCAGGCTCTCGGTTGTCGCGGATGTTCCCGTCGGCTCGTCGAGTATCACGCGGCTCAACGCAACGTTGGACATCGGTGATGTAACCGCGACCGTCGAGGTGCAGGCCGCAGTGCTCCCACTTCAAACTACTAACGCAACCATCGCGGATTACAAGGCGCCGATGAGCACCCGCCCGCGGCCCCCGGGTCCAATCGCCACGCCGCGGTTGCGCGAATACTTTCCCGAAACGCTCTACTGGCAGCCCGAAATCATCACCGATGCGCAAGGCCGCGCGCGCATCGAGTTCCCACTGGCCGACAACATCACCACATGGCGCATCTCCGCGCTGGCGTCCACCGAAGACGGCAAGCTCGGGTCGTTTGAAGGCGAGATACGCGCCTTCCAGCCCTTCTTCGTCGAGCACGACCCGCCGCGCGCACTCACCGCAGGCGACCAAATCGCCCTACCCGTGGTGCTGCGCAACTATCATGACAAAGCGCAAGCCGTGGACCTCGAGATGCACTCTGCGCCGTGGTTTTCGTTGTTGGGCGAGGCGCGCAAGCACGTCGACGTGCCCGCCGGCGATTCAGCGCGCGAAATTTTCTCCTTCCGCGCGGATTCTCCGGTGAAGCAAGGCCAGCAGCGCATCACCGCAGCCGGCCGCAGCGCCGGCGACGCGGTGGAAAAGGCGGTACTGGTACGCCCGGACGGCAACGAAATCGTTATCACAGCCGGCCAGGTGTTCGGCGCCACCGCGCAATTTACACTGGAGATTCCACGCCACGCGATTGACGGCTCGACGGAAGCGCAACTCAAGCTCTATCCGAACCTGATGGCTCACGTTGCGGAAAGCGTGGAGGGAATTCTGCAGCGGCCCTACGGCTGCGCGGAGCAAACCATCTCGTCCACCTATCCCAGCTTGTTGGTTGTGCGTTACGCCAAAGAAGGCGCGGAGGCGCCGCTGGTGAATCGCGCGCGGCGCTACCTGCGCCTCGGCTATGAACGGCTGCTTGGCTACCGCGCGGAAGGCGGCGGCTTCAGCTATTGGGGCAAGGGCGAAGCCGACGCGGCGCTCACCGCCTATGCGCTGCGCTTCCTGCGCGATGCCTCCATCGTGATCAGCGTGGATGAGGAGCTCATCCGCTCCACCGGTGCATGGCTCGCGCAGCAGTTGCAAGCCGACGGGAGTTGGCGCTGGCACAATTGGCATGGCGAAGAGCATCCGCGGCGTTCGCTGATGCAAACGGCATACATCGCGCGTGTGCTCGCAGGGGTCGCCACGACCGCTAACGCGAAGTCCGCAGCGCGCTCGCCCGAGATGCAAGCGCTCGATCGCGCACTCGACTACCTGGCCGTCCGCGTAGCAGAAATGGACGAGCCGTACGCGCTCGCGTCGTTCGCCCTCGCCGCGGCCGATGCTGGCCGCGAACATCACGCCGCGCAAGCCGTAGCGCGGCTGCGCACCATGGCGCGTGATGAGGGCGACGGGTCGTATTGGGTGCTGGAAACCAACTCGCCGTTCTATGGCTGGGGGCTTGCCGGGCGCGTGGAAACCACGGCGCTGGTGATGCAGGCGCTGCTGCGGGCAGGAACCGTGCTCGACGACGCGCTGGTGAACCGCGGCACGCTTTTCCTGCTGCGCGCGAAAGACCGTTACGGCGTGTGGCACTCGACGCAGGCCACCGTGCAAGTGCTCGATACGTTGCGGGCCATCATTTCGCACTCGCAGCCGGCCGCAGGCGGTGAGCAGCGCGCCGAAGTGCTGGTAGATGGCACCGTCGCCGCCACGCTGGCGCTTCCCTCTCCCACGCAGCTCACTGGCCCTGTGGCGATTCATCTCGGCTCGCAACTCGGCGCAGGCGCGCATCGCATTGAGATTCGGCGGCCGGCCGGCTCGACTGCCGCCAGTGCACAACTTGTGGCCAGTTATTACGTGCCGTGGCGCGAAGTCGAAAATCGGTCCGGCGCGTTACGTCTCGATGTGCGCTTCGATAAAACCGACGCGCGCGAAGGCGAAGAAGTCCGCTGCAAAGTCGTTGCCGAGCGCATCGGGCATCGCGGCTACGGCATGATGATCGCGGAGATAGGCCTGCCGCCGGGCGCGGATGTGGATCGCGCTTCGCTGGAACGCGCCAAGGAAAATTCCCGCTGGTCCCTGAATCACTACGACGTGCTGCCGGATCGCGTGGTGGTTTACCTGTGGCCGCGCGCGGGCGGCATGGAGTTCGAGTTCGTGTTCAAGCCGCGCTTCGGCATGACGGCCAAAACCGCGCCATCCCAACTCTACGATTACTACAACCCGGAAGCGCGCGTCGTGCTGGCGCCGGCGCTCTTCCGCGTGGCCAGCGGCACACCGCAGCTTCGCGCCGCCCAGTAGGACAGGCACTCCTGCCTGTCCGCCTTTTCTTTTGAGCACACGGAAACAGAAAGTCACGCTTCTTTTTTTTTCAATCAGCTGCTTTGACAAAACCGGACCAATTGGCGAGAATTTGTGCATCGTCGCGATTGCATGCGCGTAACGCGAAGGCAAAAGGGCGGCAACGCTGCGATCACTTGCAACCGGACAGGCAAGAATGCCTGTCCTACTGTGTGGCCCTATCGTCTAATGGTTAGGACGTTGCCCTCTCAAGGCAAAAATACGGGTTCGACTCCCGTTAGGGCTACCAACTGGAACTTTCTGCGTTCCCCCCCATCTTGCCGTAGAATCCGCCATGTTCGCTCCTGGGATTGCGATTGGAGGCTGCTATGTCCGCTGTGACGCGTTCCGCTTTAGCGATCCCCTTGGCGATCTGTGCCGGATTAGCGCTCTCGGGCACCGCGCCTGCGCAGCGGCAGCAGCAAAGGGCCGCGCACCCCGCGCAGCAAACTTGGCCGGAGCAGAAGGAAGGCGATTACACCGCGCAGAATTTTCGCTTCGGCAGCGGCGAGGTGCTGCCGGAGCTGCGGCTGCATTACATCACGATGGGCACGCCGCAGCGCGATGCGAACGGGCGGGTGACCAATGCCGTGCTGATCATGCACGGCACGGGCGGCAGCGGCCGGCAATTTCTATCGCGGCAATTTGCGGGTGAACTTTACGGCCCCGGCCAGCCGCTCGATGCGTCGCGCTACTTCATCATTCTGCCGGATGCCATCGGCCACGGCGGCTCGTCGAAGCCCAGCGACGGCCTGCGCATGAAATTTCCGCAGTTCGACTACGACGACATGGTGCGCGCGCAGCACTTGCTGGTCACCGAAGGTTTGGGCCTAAACCACCTGCGGCTGGTGATGGGCACGTCGATGGGCTGCATGCACTCGTTTGTGTGGGCCGAGACGTACCCGGACATGATGGACGCGCTGCTGCCGCTGGCGTGCCTGCCGGTGGAGATCGCGGGCCGCAACCGGCAATGGCGCAAGCTGGCGATGGACGCGATCCGCAACGACCCATCGTGGCAGGACGGCAATTACACCGAGCAGCCCGTCGGCCTGCGCTCGTCGATCGCCCTACTGCAAATCGTCGGGCTGGCGCCGCATCAGCAGCAGAAGAGCCTGTCCACGCGCGAGCAGGCCGATAAGGCGCTGGAGGATTACGTCGCCACGCGCATGCGCACCACCGACGCCAACGACTTCCTCTATCAGTTCAATTCGTCGCGCAACTACCATCCCGCGCCGCACCTCGGGAAAATCACTGCCCCGGTCGTGCACATTAACTTCGCCGACGACTTCATCAATCCGCCCGAGCTGGGCATCGCCGAGCGCGAAATCAAGAAAGTGAAACGCGGCCGCTACATCCTCGTGCCCATCGGCGACGACACTGTCGGCCACGGCACGCACACCCGCGCCCGCGTGTGGAAGCACCACCTCGTCGAACTCCTGCACGATACCGAGCCCTGAAAGCGCCGCACCCGGCTAACCCGCTGGTCAGCTTGCCGTCGAACGATCTGATGAAACTCAACGTTCTGCTACGTAGCACTGCTTTGCTTTTTGCGGTTTCACCGGTGGCGAGGGCTCAAGGGCAGCCGGGATCCACCTTGCGCGGAGAACTCAGGACTCACGTGATTGAAAGCCGCGTGCTCGACAAGTCGCGTACCATCCGCGTGCTGCTGCCCGCGGACTACGACGACCCCGCCAATGCGGAGCGGCGCTATCCCGTGCTGTATATGAACGACGGGCAAAACCTTTTTGATGTGGCGACTTCCGTCTTCAACCGCATGGAGTGGCGCGCGGATGAGACGCTTCGTGAATTAGCCGGCCGCGATGAAATCCAGCCTATGATTATCGTCGGCGTGGATAGCGCGGGGCGGCGCGGTCGCGGCACAGAATATCTGCCGTATGAAGATGAATATCTCCGGCCTGCGGAGCCAAATCCGCGCGGGAAGCATTACCCGCGCTTCCTGACGGAGGAAGTGCTTCCGCTGGTGAACCGCACGTATCGCACAAAGACCGGTCCGGCTAGCACCGGTATCGGCGGCGCCTCGTATGGCGCTCTCGCCGCGCTTTATGCGGGTATGACGCGGCCTGACGTCTTTGGCCTCATGCTGCTGGAGAGCCCTTCACTCTACGTCGGCGGCGGAAAAATTCTCAACGACGCGAAGAACGCAAGAGCGTGGCCGAAAAAAATCTACCTTGGAGTTGGCACCAACGAAGGGGGCCGCGCGAATTGTTCTGAAAGCGATCCCACTCCGGAAGCCGTCGCGGACGTGAAAAAGCTGGAGACAATCCTGAACGCGGCGCCGAACAGCCCACAGCTACTCACCGTCGTGGAAACGTGCGCGCTGCACAACGAAAATGCATGGGCCAAACGCCTGCCGGATGCATTGCGATTCTTGTTTGCGTCGCAGGCCTCGGCCAGAACCGTCCGCGATGGCTGATTTACGCATAGAGAGCGCGCTAGGCCGGTGCGGCGAACTTGATAAAGGGCGTGTCGGCGCCCATGACCAGAGGCGGCTCGGTGAGCTGTTGCACTTCGGCGGGCGTCCAGCCCGGAGCGACTTCGCGCAGCATGAGCCCTTCGCGCGTTACGTCGATCACCGCCAGATCGGTGACGATAGTCTTCACGCACTCGATGGCGGTGACAGGATAAGTGCAGCGGCGCACGATTTTTGGCGCTCCGTCCTTCGCGGTGTGCTCCATCGTCACAATCAGCCGCCGCGCGCCCACCGCGATATCCATCGCGCCGCCGATCCCGCCGGAGCCTCTTGCGCCGGGCACTTTCCAGTTCGCGAGGTCGCCGTTCTCGCCTACTTGCAACCCGCCGAGTACAGCGACGTCGAGATGGCCGCCGCGCGTCATCATATGCGAGTCAAGCTGGCTGAAGAAGGCCGCGCCGGGAATCAACGTGACCGGCACCTTCATCGCATCCACCAGATCGGGGTCTTCTTCGCCGGGTTTCGCGCGCGGCCCCATGCCGAGGATCCCATTCTCGCTGTGAAAATAGATCGTGCGACCGGCGGGCACACAATCGGCGATCAAGCTGGGAATGCCCCAGCCGAGATTGACGCACGCGCCGTCGGGCAATTCCAGCGCAGCGCGCTGCGCGATCTGCTCGCGAGTGAGGCGCGGCTTACGCATTGTCTCTACCCGCTACTGGCACGATGCGGTCCACGAAGATCGAAGGCGTCATGATGGCTTCCGGGTCCAGCGCGCCGACTTCGACGACTTGCTTAGCCTCCACAATCGTAATGCGCGCCGCGGAGGCCATAATCGGATTGAAGTTGCGCGCGGCCTTGCGATAAATCAGGTTCCCGATGCGGTCCGCCTTATGCGCGCGGATCAGCGCGTAGTCGGCCGAGAGCGCCGTCTCCAGAATCGCGCGCTTGCCGTTGAACGTGCGCTCCTCTTTGCCGGCGCCCACTTCGGTGCCCACGCCGACCGGGGTGTAAAAGGCGGGCAGGCCCGCCGCGGCAGCACGCATGCGTTCGCAGAGCGTGCCCTGCGGCACCAACTCCAGCTCGATGGCGCCGACGGCAAACTGCTCCTGAAAGTATTTCGAGTCCGGGCCGGGAAACGACGCGATCACGCGACGGATTTGCCGCGCGCGAAACAGCACGCTCAACTCGCCCTCGCCGCGCCCGCAATTGTTGCTGATCACGGTGAGCTCGCGCACGCCCTTGCGCTCCAGCCCGCGCACCAGATGGTAGGGGAAGCCCGCGCCGCCGAAGCCGCCGAACATGATGCTCGCGCCGTCCGAAATATCCGCGAGCGCCTCCTCCACCGTGCTGTGGACCTTATTCTTCACAGCCGCACGCGCTGCTCCTCACGCGGCAAACATTCTAGCGCGCCGCGCGGGATTTGCTACTTGCGCAGCGCGACTTGACCCTTGCGCGAATGATCGATGGAGAGCGCCAGGATGCGCGCGGCCTCCTGCGGCGCGTGAAAGCCGGTGGAATTCTCGGCCTCGACAAAATCGAGCAGGAATTGTGCGCGGCGCTGGAAGTTTTGCGCCTCAGCAAGCTGCGCGTCACTTTTCCCGGCTGCGCGCGCCGCCTTGAGGTCGCCAATTAACTCCACTAAAGCATCCATCGCCACATTGCGCAGCTCGAAGGTGCGCTCCTGAACCGTGTGCGCCCGCGCGCGCAACTCTTCCTCCGGCCAGTTGTGACACGTCTGGCACGCGCGGTTGATATTGAGCAGCGGGCTGCGCACATGATGGTCGCTGACCTTCAGCGCGCCTACGCGCTGATACGGCATATGGCAATCGGAGCAGGCCACGCCGGAGCGCGCGTGAATCCCCTGGTTCCACATTTCGAATTCAGGATGCTGCGCTTTGAGCGCCGGCGCGCCGGATTCAGCGTGCGTCCAATCCTTGAACCCGGTTTCCTCGTAGTAGGCGAGAATCTGATCCGCGCGCAGCCCCTTGGACCACGGATAGGTGAGTCGCTTCTCCGCGCCCTTGAAGTAGTACTCCGCGTGGCACTGGCCGCAAACGAACGCGCGCATCTCCTGCCGCGTGGCCATCCTGTTCACGTCGTAGTCCGCGACTCCCTGCGACGCCTTCAGCGCGCGAATGCCCTCGATGAAGCCGGGCCGCGTGATGCGCAAGCCCATCGTGTCCGGATCGTGGCAATCGATGCAGGCGACAGGATGCGACACCAGTTTGCGTGCCTCCGCATACGGCATCGGGTTGAGCCTCTCGAAGCCTTTGATCAGGTCGCCGCCCCCGGCTTTCTTGTACGGCACATACATCGAAGCATGGCAGTGCAGGCCGGCGCCCGGCTGCGGCGCTGCGGCCTGGCGCGCGGTGAACGTCTGATCCTCGAGCATGTAAGCGTGGCCGCGCTCTTCGCGAAAGTCCACGGCGAAGGCGTAACCGGCCCACATGGTTTTCAAGCGCGGGTCTTCCTCGAGCCGGGACTGCGCGACAATCGATCGCGGGTCCGCTTGCGTAGGCGTGCGCGGCACCGCTTCGCTGCCGCCGTAGCGCGTGCGCACTTGATCCACGGTGCGCTGATAACTGTCGTATTGCAGAGGAAAATTCTTGCCCCAGATGACGGGATCCTCAGTCTCGTCGGTCAGCTCGACTACGCGGTAAAACGGATTGCGCCCTTCCTGCTTGCGCTCGTAAATATTGATCAGCAGCATCAGCATGGCGACGGCGGTAAGCGCCGCCACCAGCGCCGTGACGATCACCAACCGCACTTGGCTAGCGCCGCACTCATCACGGCTCCGCGGGGTGCTTGTGTGCTTCACTACATCTCTCCTCTGGTGCGATCACTTGCCGCTGGGCTTTAGCGCGCAGCATTCAAGTGCGCGGATGACCGATGGCGCCGTGACATCGAACGCATCCCGAAGCCGCCCCGGTAGCGTGCCGGCCATCCATCGCCTGCACAAGATCCGCATGACACTTCCGGCAACTCTGCTCGGCGATTTCGCGGTTGTGCGGCTTGATGCGCAAAGGGTCGGGAAAATCGCCGGTGGTAAACGCAAACGAATGCCAGAAACCGTTCGACACCTTCGTGGTGTACTTTCCCACGAATCCCGCTGGCGTATGACAATCGTTGCACACCGCCACGCTGCGATGGCTGGACTTAATCCAGCCGTCGAAATATTCCTGCATTACGTGGCAATTGGCGCAAGCCGCCGGGTCGTTCGCCAAATACGAATAGCCGCGGGCGTAGGCAAAGGTGTATGCGCCCACGCCGAGCGCGACGCCGAAAGTCGCTCCCAGCACCAACAGCACAAAGCCAGTCTTGCTTCGCATCGAATCTCGCTGCGCCGTGGGCGCTGACTGCGGATCTTTCGGCGGCCGCGTGGCGGATCGCCGCCATAAGGATAACCCTCAGGCGCATGATAAACCGCTCGATGGAAAAAGTGATGGCGATTTGCGAATCCGGCGTTCCGCAGTCATGCTGCCTTGCGCTCGGACTGCCGTTCCGGGGCTAACTGCAGCGGATGCGAAGGATGAAGGCCCAATTCGAAGACGTCCATCTGCGTGCCCGGAAGGAAGCCGAGCGAACGCAGCAGGCGCAGCATCGGCAGGTTGTCAGGCTCGGTGATTCCCCAGGCGCGACGGATGCCCAGCTCACGAGCGCGATCCAGCAACGCCTGCATCAGCCGGCGTCCCAGGCCGCGGCCGCGATGACACTGATGCACAAAGACGACGATTTCCGCGGCATCGCCCTGTGGGCAGAGGATACCGTGCGCGACTGCTTGGCCCTCCCTTTCGGCGAGCACGGCAGGGCATTCTGCAAGCCGATCAAGCCATCCTCCCACGTCGGTGCGCGGCGGTAGGCCAAGGAATCCGCCGCGTGGCTCGAATTGCTGGTAAAGCTCCAGCAAGCGAGTGCGATCCGCCGACTGCACATCGCGGACACGAGCGGCGAAAGTTCCGGCTTCATTGGCGGCGAAGGATTTCATGATTCCTCCTCTCTGGGCAGGCCCAGCGCCTGGCGCAAGACCCGCCGAAACTCTTGCACAGTCTCGCTGGAGTGCGGCGTTTCCACCAGGTCATAAGCACCCGCGCGCAATGCCTCCAGCCAGTCGGCTTCGGTCGGGCACGGCGAAACAAGGATCACTCGCGGCCACACAGGGAGATGCTGCTGATCCGGCGGGAGTGGGCTGTGCGCTACCCAGTCCACCCAGTTCCAAATCAGCAGGTCGCACCCAAAGAGTGCGTGCTCGGTGGCCGCGCGCGATGAAACGCGATGCGGCCGGCACCCCAATTCGGCGAGCAGGCACAGCAGGCGGGAACGAACTGCCGGGTCCGGCTCGATTACGTGTACGAGAGCGCCTGCGGCAACTGCCGGCCGCGGCGGCGCGGTGGGTCTTTCGAGCGACGTTGCGATGGCACTCATGGTTTGTCTCCTTTCTTTGCTTTGCGGCTATTTCTGACTACTTAGTCATAAATAGCCGCAAAAAAAAATCCGTTAGCCGCGGCGGGCTTGCATCGCCTTTTTCCGCTCCACGGCGTGCGCCATATCGGCCAGGCTCGTCGACTCCAGGTATTTCTCGATCCGCTGCCGCACGTCCTTCCACATATGGTGCAGCGGACACGGCATGCGGTCGGAGCACTCCGCAAGACCGACAGCGCACTCCTTCAGGCCGCTTAAACCATCAATCACTCCCACGATGTCGCGCAACCGAATTTCGCGCGCATCGCGAGCCAGCCGGAATCCCCCACCCGGCCCTTTCCGCGAGTGCACCAGCCCCGCCTTCGCCAGTTGGAACATGGTGCGTGCCAGAAAAGGCCCCGCCAGCCGCTCGCGTTTTGCCACTTCCCCGGCGGCCACCCAGCGTTCGCCGGATTGGCGCGCTAGGTAGGACATCGCGCGGATGGCGTCTTCGCATGGCCTGGAGTAGAGCATCGTTCACCTATTTCTGATTAAAGTATCATTATATAGGCTTCGTTTGTCAAGCATTTTTGGTTTCTTGGGGTGGGGCCGCCTGTGCGGTGCCGGGGGGAATCGATCCTGCGGCCTTGTTCGGGATTATTTGCTCTGTTACCATCTGCGCGCAAAGTTGCAGTCGCCACGCCCGCTCCAGCGGGCGCATTCTGGGGCAGATGGTTTGCGTCGCGTAGTCCAGTCCACTCTGCGAACTTGTGTCTCTGTGATGGCGCTGGCGCCGGTGTGTGCCTTCAGCGCCTGCGGTGGAGGCACCGTATCGAGATCAGCAGGCCCGCCCCCGCCTCCGCCACCGCCAATCACCGTTAGTGTGTCGCCCGCTGCGGCAAGCCTATTCCTAGGCGCTACGCAGCAGTTTTCTGCCGCGGTAACCGGCTCGCTCAACATGGCGGTGAATTGGACCGTGAACAACATTCCCGGTGGCAACGCCACAGTGGGGACGATTTCCGCCGCGGGGCTCTACACCGCGCCGGCCAACTTACCGGCGGCGATGATCAGCGTGCAGGCCGCGAGCAACGCGGACCCCGCGAAGTCTGCGACAGCCAGCGTGACCGTGCAAAGCGATGTGGCGGTCAGCGTGTCACCCGCTGCGGCTTCGGTTGAGTTGGGCGCCCAGCAACAATTCACGGCTGCGGTGAGTGGCAGCGGCAACCCCAACGCGACTGTGACCTGGACCGTCAATGGCGTGGCGGGCGGCAACGCAATGCTGGGAACTGTGGACGCGAGCGGGCTTTACCTTGCGCCTTCGATTCTCCCCATGCCTGCCGCAGTGAATGTCACCGCCACTAGCGTGGCCGATTCCGCCAAAAGCTCCGCCGCATCCGCAACCATCACCAGCAACCTCAGCGTTTCGGTCAGCGGGCCGGCGAACGTCGACAACGGGGCCGTGGCGCAATTCACTGCCACGGTGTTGCCGGCGCCGATGTCGAACCCGAGCCTCGGAGTGACTTGGTCCGTGAATGCCATTACGGGCGGCGACGCAACGTTCGGCACGATTGATGCCGCCGGGCTTTACACGGCGCCGCTGCACTCCGCGCCGCCCACGGTAACCATCACTGCGGCCAGCTTCGCGGATCCGGCAAAGTCAGACTCGCTGGTGGTGGCCATCAATCCCGTCATTTCGATCAGCATCTCGCCTTCCCCCACAGTGAACGTGCCGCTGGAAGGAATGCAGGCGTTCACTGCCACCGTGACCGGTACAACCAATCAGAATGTGATCTGGGATGTGAACGGCGTCGTCGGCGGCGACCAAAACACGATCGGCGCCATCGACAATTCCGGCATCTACTTCGCGCCGATGAACATGCCCGCGCCGGGCGCCACGATCACCGTGCGGGCGGCGAGCCAGGCGGACCCAACCAAATCCGCCTCTGCCAGCGTGACGCTCATAAGCAACATCCTTGTGGGCGCAAGCACGCTATCCGGAGCGAATGCTTCGGTGCGCGCCGTCGGCCGTCGCGAAACCATCTGCGCGGTGCTCTCCGGCACGACAAACCCGAGTCCGGTGCTGGGGTGGCGCGTCAACGGCATTCTTGATGGCGATGCGGTCGTGGGGCAGATTGTCTCCTCGCCGGTGATGCCATTGATGTGCCCGCAGCCGGGCATCGCGGGCGCATTCCTCTTTACGATGGACTACGTAGCGCCGGTGGCCGTGCCGGCCACATATCCAGTGAAGGTGAGAATTTCCAGCGCGGCCGATCCCGCGAAGTCTGCCGAGGTGCAGATTATGATTGTTTCCGCCGTTACTGTGACCGTGGCGCCGGCGAGCGTCACCGTGGCGCCGGGAGCAAGCGAGCAATTCTCAGCAACCGTGGTCGGCAGCCCTGATACAACGACAAACTGGAGTGTGGCCGGAACCGGCTGCGGCGGCATGGCGTGCGGCACCGTGTCGATGAGCGGTCTGTACACTGCGATGCCGATGGCCACGGCGATGGCCAGCGACACAGTGACGGCGACCAGCCAGGACGGCGGCGCCAGCGACTCGGCGACGGTGACGATCGCCGGTCCAGCGCCAGTGATCAGCGGGCTGGCGCCCGGCAGCGCGAACGCCGGCGCCGCTTCGCAATTCCTGTTGCGGGTGCTCGGCGTGAATTTCGCTTCCGGTGCGGAGCTCGTGATCAATGGTGCGTCGCGAAGCACATCCTGTCTGTCCGCGACCGAATGCACGACCACAATTCAACCGGCCGATGTGGCTGCCGCCGGCAGCATCTCGATCCAGATCCGCAACGGCGTGGCGCCCGCGGAGCATTCCAACGCAGTCGCTTTCGAGGTGGTCGCTCCAGTGACCACCGAAGAAGTGATTCTCCTCGATGCAGCAGCCCCGCAAGCGACGGGCAAAGACATCGCCGTCGTTGATTTCGTGCCCGCACCCGGCGCTGAAAATAACGTGACGCTGCTGGGTCTGTTCGTCAACAACAACTGCAATGCCAGCGGCGGACCGGTGACGATTCAGCGGCCTCCCTCGGCTGCCACGAACTTTACTCTCTGCCTCGGCGGTGCGGATGCTACGCAGACTTTCACGCTCAGCGGGCCGAGTTTGCCGGACATAACCATCTCGAATGTGCGGCCGCTCCTGCTGGGCTTCGTGCAGGTGCAACTTACGCTGAACGTGCCGCACAGTGCGCAGCCCGGTTTGCGCACGCTGTTTGTGCGCGATTCCAACGGCAATACAACGGCCGTCGCGGGCGGGATCGCGGTGAAATGATGCGTAGGATGCCGTACATTTCGTGCGCGCTTACGTTGCTGCTGGCGGCTGCGGCGGCGCAGGCCACTACGCTGCGCCGCATGAGCCTCGATGAGCTGACCGCCGATTCCGGCGTCGTGGCGCGCGTGCGCTGCATGGCCAGCGAAAGCCGCTGGGAAGGCGGCCGCATCTGGACTTTCACCACATTCGAAGTGATCGAAACGCTGAAGGGCCGTGCGCCCTCCACAATTCGCGTGCGGCTGATTGGCGGCCGCGCGGGCAGCCTGACGTCTCGGGTGGAGGGCGTACCGCGATTCCGCGCCGGCGAAGAGACGTTTGTTTTTCTCGCGCCAGCGGCGCAGGGCGATTGGACGGTCACCGGCTGGGTGCTGGGCACATTTCGCCTCACGCGCGATAAGCGCACCGGACAAGAAGCTGTGACGCAGGACACCGCCGGTCTCACGTTATTCGATCCGATCACACGACGCTTCGAGCCCGGCGGTGTGCGCCAGATGCCGCTCGACGACTTTCGCGGCCGCGTGAGACGCGCGGTGTCGCGCCGCGGAGCCTCGCAATGAACGGCGCCAACCGCCGGCCCCGCGCAGCGGTAGGACAGACCTCCTGGTCTGTCCTGAGTAGCTACAAGTCGCGGCGCGGACAGACCGGGAGGTCGGCTCTCAGCCGCGTCCGAGCCCGACTAGGACAGACCGGGAGGTCTGTCCTACGCATCGCGCTCAGCGTGCTGCTCGCGACATCGTGCGCGTGGCAGGAAGCGAGCGCGTACACTCTGAATCGCACCGTCACGGATATGCGCGTCGCGGCAAACGCGGGGCTCGGCGCTTGCCCGCAACTGAACCGTTTTGACACCCAGACGCCGGGCAAACTGATCGACCGCCGCTGGAACACCACATTCGGCGCCAACATTCGCACCACGGCCACCCTTGCCGCGGATCGTGTGAATGAAGTCCGTCAGTCGGTGATCGCTTCGTTTGCGGCGTGGACCTCGGTTGCCAGCGCCGCGTTGGGGCCGGCCCTCGATCCTACACTGAACGAAACGACGCAGATGCCTTCGTGCGCCAGCAACGATGGGCTTAATACGATTTGCTTTGCGCAAAGCGATGCAGGCTTTTCGCCGGGCGTGCTCGCGTTCACGAATACGGTGACGTCGGACATCCTCGGCGAACAATTCCCAGCATCCTCGCCTTCCGTTTTCGTCGGTGAGATTCTCGATGCGGATGTGCTGTTCAATCCCACGGTTACTTTCGCCACGCCCTCGGCGCTGAACTTCTCCGCGTTTGATCTGGAGTCGGTGCTGATTCATGAGCTGGGGCACGCATTTGGATTCAGCCACTCGGGCGTGTGGGGCGCCATCATGTATCCCTTTGCGCCGTTGCCGGGCCAATTCGCCGGAAGCCGCCCGACGGCAACCGCGCCGGATGCGCCACTTTCCGATGACGACCGCGCGGGCCTGCGCGTGCTTTATCCCGATGCGAACGACACGCTGCACACCGGCTCGATTCGTGGGCGCATCGTGCCGGTCAACCCGCTATCGCTCGCGGGGCAGCCCACAGGCGTCACCGGTATTTTCGGCGCGCATGTGGTGGCGATTGACGACGTCACCGGCGCGGTAGCGGGCGCCACGCTGGCCGGCTGGTCGTGCAGCGACCCCGGGCCACCCGTCTTTGACGGCAGCTACGCCATCGAACGCTTGCCCGTGGGACGCAGTTACCGCGTGTTCGTCGAGCCACTCGATGGCCCGGTTGACAGCGGCAACGTCAGCAACAGCATCCAGTCGCTGTGTCGCAACAACACTACCGATCCCGGCTGGCCCGCGCAATTTGCCTGCACCGTGCCGCCGGTAAATACTACCTTCACCACGCGAGCAAAAGGCCAGTGAGTGAAGCGCCCGCGAACAGGTTTTGACAACGTCGCCGGCTCCATGTAGGATCTAGTCAGTCTAGTCAGGAGAGGCTTACGATGACAAAACCTGTTTCCCGCAGGCGGCGGACGGCAAAGAACCGGCCGAGGAAGCGCTGGCAACTGCAGACCGCCAAAGCCCAGTTCAGCGAGCTTTTCCGACGCGCGCGCGCCGAAGGCCCGCAGTGGGTCACCCGCCAGGACAGGGACGCGGTTGTTGTGCTGCCCGCCGAAGAATTCGAACGCCTGCGAGCGCGTTCGCGCCAGCCTCTGAGTCTCGTAGAATTCTTTGCGGAATCACCGCTTGCCAGGGTGACAATCGACCTGGAGCGCCAGCCGGACTACGGGCGGACGGTCAAGCTGTGAGCGGTTTTCTGCTCGATACCAACATCATCTCCGACCTGGTGCGCACCAGGCCGGAGCCGAAGGTGGCGCACTGGGTTGCGGCGACGGACGAGAGCCTGCTCCATCTTAGCGTTCTCACACTCGGAGAGATTCGGAGAGGGATCGCATTGCTCAGGGACGCTTTACGCCGCGTTGCGCTCGAAGCCTGGCTCGATAGCGACTTGGCCTTGCGTTTCGCAGGGCGCATCCTCCCGATTGATGAGGCTGTAGCGGATCGCTGGGGCCACCTGACCGCGCGGGCACACCCGAGACCCCTGCCTGTGATTGACGCCCTTCTCGCGGCCACGGCTTTGCACCATAACCTCACGCTCGTGACCCGCAATACGAAGGATGTTGCGGCAACCGGCGTTCCCGTATTCAACCCCTGGCAGGCTTAGCAGGAATGCCTGAAGAACTGCCATCTCTGAAGGCGCTGTATGTCCAGGGCCGGGAACCCAATCGTTCCAAGCAGCGACCGAAGCGGTAATTCCTCCCGGACTGACGCCGGTCGGCAGGATGTCAACAGAGCCAACAAAAAGAAGAAACCCGGGTGAGCCCGGGTTTCTTCGGTTAGGCCGAGACGATGCGCGGATTACTTCGCGCTCGTGTTGAACCAGCGCTGCCGCTGGGTATTGGAGTTAAACGTCGCGGTCGCAACTCCCGGCGGAGTAATACTTGTGGACGGGAACCACGGTGGCGCAAACCCCGCGGCAAAACGCCGGTCGTAGAACACGTTTCGGGTTACGGAGTTAATGTTCTTGATTTGGTTCTGAATACGGCCGCCGACGATGTTCAGCACGTCGAGACGCGACCCCACGTTGATCAGGCCGCCGGTTCCGCCGTTGGATATAGTGGCCAGGCTGGCATCAATTTCCATCGTGGGAAAGGGCTGATTGTTATCCAGTTGGATATCGCCGGTGGCGGTGAAGATGCCAAGCACCTGCCCGCTGTCGTTGCCCGGAATCGGCGTACCCGGAGGCGTGCCCGGGCAGCACGGGTCGTTGGCCGTCTTGGTGACCGGCGGCGTCTTATAGAGCAAGTCGCCTGTGATGGTCACATCGCCGGAGGCCGTGACCGTGATCGAGGAGCCATCCTGAATGGCAGCGACACCCTGAGCCGGCCCGCTCATGGAAGTGATATCACCCTGCACGTAAAGCATGGTGGCATCGGTGGGCGGGGTCTTGGTGAAGTCCATCGGGACACCCTGGATCACTGTTGCTGGATTCGCGCCGGACTGCATCGTTGTAGTGCCGGCCGCGGGGTCAATGGTAATCGTCGTAGTTACCCCGCCCTGCGTGATGGTCATTCGCTGGCCGTCCGTGCCGACCGTGGACATCACTACCGACGCGTTGCCCTCAACGTAGATACCGCCACCGGTCATGGTCTTAACCCCGGTGACGGGATCGATGTCATAGGGCATATAGACGCCGTTGGCACCAACCGGGGGATCGGGATAGGCAGTGCCGTTGATTCGCTTTAGCGCACCCTTCATTTCCGCAGACGTCACCGAATCTGCCTGGTTATCCCCGTTGATGTCTTCCATACCCCGCCCGTCGAGCACGGCGCGCTTTTGGCTGAAATCGTTCGTCGGAAGCAACACGCTGGCCGTGGCGGTCGAGTAGCCTGCCTGGAAGGTCGGGTCTATGGTCAGATTGCCGCGCGATTGCGGCGGCGTGGGATCCAAGCGGCAGGAGTTGTTGCTGAAGCGAAAGCCGAAGTCTTGATCCACTTGTGTAAGCGGATCCGTGAAGATGTAGGCGCCGCTGGTGCCGAAGGTCCAACCGCCATTGGTGTGCACCGGACCGCTGATGATACCCGGCGCAAGCGTGGAGGCGCAGGGTTGCTGGTCATCCACGAAGAAGCCCCAGTTCGCGAAGCTGACAGTCATCGGGGCCGCGGCACTGAGTGCGGCGTTCAGGATGATGCTGCCGCTTTCCTCGACTTCGGATTCTTCGGCGCCCGTCGAGCGCCCACGCGCGTGGATCTCATAGACATAAATGTATTGGTAGCCGGTGGGCTGGCCACCAGCCGGGCACTGCGCCGGGTTGACTACCGGGGGACCCAAAGGGGCACACGACGTGACCACGGGTTGGATCCCGGCCGCCGGCGCTAGTTGAAAATTGTCGATGCGGAAGTTGCCCGGCCACGAATTCGCCGCCCCACCGCTATTCAAGTTTGTGTATGCGCCATACTGGCCCAGGATCGCGGCCTGCACGGTGGCTGCGGCGTTGGCCGGCAGCGGCGGGGTTCCCGGCGGAAAGGTCACCGGCGCCAGTGCCGCCAGTTGGTTGCCCACCTGCTGGCGAACGATGCTGAGACCAGAGTCGGCGGAATAGAAAGCGCCGCGGTGGCTGCGGTAATGGCCGCCAATCAGCAAGTCCGAGCCGGAAGCCAGCACCATGGCCACGGCCAACGCCATCATCATCAGCAGCAGCAGCAGGGTAATAACCAGCGCCACGCCGCGTTGCGAACTTTGTGGCCGCGGTGCCGTTACCGGTGCGCGCCGAGTTGTGTGCGTGATTTTCATTTCCTTCTCCTCAATCCCTCATGCTCAAGTTTCTCGGGTTCACCACCACCGATGCGCCCAGAATCTGGTACCGCCCGTTATCAAACGTGTTGCGGAACGTGTACAGAGGATCGGGGTTGGGGCGGGTACGTCCGATCAGGGAAACGCGGATCGAGCGGACCAGCGTATAATCGAAGGGGGAGGAGTAGGGCAGCCCCGCCACGCCATCCGTATCGTACGTCGCCGCGTCGTAGTTGTACGCCTCGGAGCTAGTATTGGCGCCATTCCATAAGGTAGCGCCGACTTTGAAACCGATTACTTGGTCGGCCACCACGTCCGCCACACCGCTGACCACGCGCTCCAGCATTGGATTGTTCGGATTGGCGGTATTGACGCGGTAGCTGATCGGACGCAGCTTGATCACCCAGTCGTTGTCGCAGAATGTGCTTCCCAGTTTGTTGTTCGGATTATTGGTAATGAAGAGCGGATCTCCGCCCGTGCCGTCGGTCGCCGTGGGGTTATGCTGCAACTGAGCCTTGCCGCCCGACGCCTGCCCGTCCTGAGAAAGCATCACGGAAGTCATTTTTGACCCGTCACTCTTGACGAAGAGCAGTTGGTCCCCGGCGGAGAAGTGGGCGGCGGTTTGTGCAGGCGTCTCTCCAGGCGCCGGATTGACAAAAGCCGTTGAACTCGTGGTGCTCACGCAGTTGGTGCCGATGTCGGTGGGGTGCACCGGCGGCACGTTCGGGTCCGCCGCCACCACATGCATGATGTCGAAGCAAGCTGCGGTGTAAGTCTGAGTGGCGGGGTCAAAGCAACTGCCGCCACCACCGCCGCCCGCCACGCTGTTTTGCACCGTGACGCCGATCGGCCAACTGGGCACATTCGCGCCTACAAACACTCCGGTGCCGGCATTGGAGACGTCGAGCTGGATCATGGTCAGCGCGTTCCGCAGGCCCAGGTTGACGCTGGTCAGGTCCTGCTGCGACGAAAAATGGCGCGCGTGGTTGTCGAAGAGCTGAAAGGCAGCCGCCGACACGATGCCAAAGACCGCCAGCGCCACCAGGATTTCGATCATCGAGAACCCGCGCTGCTTTCCGCTATCGCTCGAAAGGAATGTCATCGTGCGTCTCCTTGCGGTCGCCCTTACGCTCATGGCCGCACCGTGCTCATCTGGAAGGTAACCGGGCCCGCCGGGTTCTGGTTGGTGACGAACACCGTGATGCGCCGCACGCCGGGGACCGGCTGGTCACCCTCAATCGTCCAGCGACGCTTGAAGGAACTGCCTGCGGGCGCGGCGCCGCTCACGGAAGTGGTTACCGTGCCGTCCGGGGCGTGGGTCGTGGTTGTGTAGATAACGCCGCCCGACACAGGATCAATGCCGCTCACCGTTTCCGAAAAGAAGCCGGGCGTCTGACCTTCCACAATGTCATCGAAATAGGCGATGGTGGTCGCAACCCCGCCGACAACCACGTTGGCGGTGGTATCGGCCGCCAAGCTGCCCGCCGTCAGGCCGGGCCCCACTGTCACATGCGGGTCCGTCGCCGGCCAGCGGTTCAAGTCCTCCAGCTTCTCAGAGGCCAGCAGGGCTGCCAGGCTCATCTCCCGCGATTGGGCAGTATCCTTCAACGTCCGCGTGATGAGAGCGGCGACCGCCATCAAGCCAACGGCCAGAATGCCGACCGCCAACATCACCTCGATCAACGAAAAACCGCGCGATTGTTTTTTATTGAACGCTGACACGTCCCACCCTCGATACAGAGATAGTCTTAGTCTGCGAGCCGTAGCTCAATGCGAAACTCAGGTTGCCGACGGTAGCTTGTACTGTCCCGTTGGGGCTGAACTCCAGGCGCGTCTGCTGGCTGATCACCGCCAATCCGCCCTCGAGCGGTATCGGCCCCCCTACGTTGGCAAATGGAGCGGCAGGAACCGGGCGGTTGGACACCTGGTAGGTGTTGGTCGCAGGCGCGAACTCAATCGCATACGGGAATCCATTGCGAATCGCCTGAAAACGAGTGGCTTGGATGGCCATGGTGGCGGCTACTACCGCGTTGCGGTAGCGGTATTGCCTTATCGTCGACTGCACCATAGGGATGCTGAAGGCCAGCAAAATCAAACTCACGACCATTACAAGGGCCAGCTCAATCATGCTGAACCCAGCGGCGGCCCGACCACCCGCCCGTTTTGCGATCATTGTCTGCTGCTGATTACCGTTCACCGCGCTCTCCCTCTCCAAACAAGTGTCGCCTACGCTAGAAATCGAGCAAGAAGGAGCATTCAGTCTGCCAAAGGCTAAATTATGGCGTAAGTGCATGAATATTAGTGGTTTATGTTGATTGGAGTGGTAGCCGCTATCGCGTCCAGTCGCGGGCTATGTTACAAAACGAAACGGATTGAACCCATGATCTCAGCTCCCAAGAATGCTCGCGCGGCGAGAGAGCCTGTTCCGGTGGCTCCATTTGTCGCCTTCGCCGACTAGCGACAACAGGTTGCGAGGGCGAGCCTGTGGAGGACTTCAGCGCATGTGGCCACCGACCCGAGCTCGACGTATTCATCCGCACCATGCAGCCCGCGGCCGCGCGGGCCGAAAACCACGCCGGGAATTCCGGCCTCTGCCAGCAACGCGGTGTCGGTCCAGAATGACATGCCGCAAACGTCGGGTGAGCCGGTTACCTGCCGCAACGCCGCAGCAGCAGCCGTTGCGATCGGCGCGGTCGAAGCGATTTCATACGGCTGGCGCGACGCCAGCAACTTCACTTCGCTGCGGAAATCCCGATCGGCGCGCGCGAGCGAGGCGATCAGGCTGCGCAGCTCGCTTTCGATCTGGGCATCGGATTCCCCCGGCAGCGTGCGCCGCTCCACGTGCAAGCGGCACTCCGCCGGATAGCTCGAGAGCTCGTGTCCGCCGCTGATGAGTGACGCATGCACTGACGCGCGGCCCAGCAGCGGGTGAGGCGTGGAAACCGCCAGGCCCGCATCGAAAACTTCCAGTTGCGCGAGCACGCGGCCCATGTGCGCGATGGCATCGCGGCCTTCCTCCGGCAGGCTGCCGTGCGCCGCGCGGCCGCGCGTAGTCACTTCCAGCCATGCGTAACCCTTGTGCGCGATGCACAGACGCAGGTCCGTCGGCTCCATCACCACTGCCGCTTCGGCGGCAACGCGCTTCACCAGGGCTTGGGTGCCGATGCTGTTGCATTCTTCGTCCACCACTGCAGCGATCACCAGCGGCCTGCCGAGTTTCGCCTTCTGCTGCGCCAAACGTGCCGCGGCAGCGCACATTGCCGCCACGCCGCTTTTGATGTCGAGTGCGCCGCGGCCGTAGAGGCGGCCGTCGCGCTCGCGCGGCGTGAATGGCTCCGGCATGTCGCCCGCGCCGACCGTGTCCATGTGCGCCACAATCAGCAACGCTGCGCGCCCGCTTTCAGGCCCGAGCCGCGCAATCACATTTGGCCGGCTGAGCGTTTCATCGCTGCTTGCTTCCTGTAATTCGGCTTCCACGCCGTGCTTCGCAAGCCAGTCGCGCAGGAAGTGCGCTGCCTCGGCCTCGCCGCGCGCACCCGGCGCCAGCGATGGATTCACCGAATCAATCGCCACCAAATCGCAAAGCAAAGTGTGCCCGAGCATCTGCATAGGTAGGGGAAGGCCCCTGTGCCTGCCCGCTCCGGTGCTGCCTCGCTCCGGTGCTGCCCGCTCCCGTGCTGCCCGCTCCCGTGCTGCGTCGCTCGGGTGCTGCCCCGCTCCCGTACTGCCCCGCCCCTCTGCCTGCCCCGCTCCGGTGCCTGACCCCGTTTACCCTGAGCTCGCGCACAGCGAGCGAAGGGTGCCTGCCCTTTCTCGCTGCGATGCCGCACCTTCGCACGAAAGGAACGCCGCTTCTTCCCACCCAGATCGCCCTCGCGGAAGAAGTGGCGGCCACAGGGGCCGCTCCTACGAAAGCACGGTCCCGCCGAACAACAGTCCGGGGCCCAGCGACGCGACAAAAATCGGTCCCGCATTGCGCCCGGCAGCGCCCGCCGACGCAAGTACCTGCGCCAGCGCCACACCGCAAGTCGAAGAGCCCAGATTGCCGTACGTGCGCGCCACCGGCGGAAATCTCTCCGCCGGGACGCCAAGCTGCTTCGCCAGCACGGCAACCAAGCGGGGGTTCGGCTGGTGCGTGGCAAATCCCAATGCTGACTTACGACGGAAGCCCGTGCGCAATTCAAGATCGGCAATCAACTCTTCGAGCTTGCCGACCGCGGCGCGCGAAAGCGATTCTCCTTCAAAGACCAAATCAAGCCCGTTGCGCTCGTTCATCCCGACGCGAATGGCTGCGGCGGCCGCCGCATCGCAGCCCAGGGCAACTTCCCCAACGCGGTAGTGCCCGCCCTGCCCATCGCCAGCCCCGCGCAACACGAATGCGCTGGCCCCATCGCCAAACAGCGCGCCGAATTCGCCTTTCACGCGCGCCGGCGTAAGCTGGCGGCTATGTACGTCCGCAGTCACGATCAGCACGGTGCGAAAACGTCCGGTGAAGATGAATTGCTGTGCGACGGCCAGCGCGTTGATCACACCAAGGCAAGCGCCGCCAATATCCAGCGCCGCGGTGCGCTCATCGGCCAGCAATTGCGCGTGCAGCCGCGCACCGAGCGAAGGATAGCCAACGTGTGTCTCGCTGGTTGCGATCACGCAATCCACGTCGCCGATGCCCACGCGCGCAGTGGCCAGCGCTGCCTCCGCAGCCTGCATCGCCAGCGTGACCTCATCTTGCCCTTCCGCGACGCGCGCCACAGACTCAATGCCCGCGCCTGTGGTTATCTTGCCGCGCTTCAGCGCAAACTCGGTCTCCAGTTCCGCCGCACTCACGCGCCGCGATGCAATCGCCGTGCCCCAGCCTGATACCGCCGCAGCAAAACCGCCTGCGGAATGCACCATGGGAGCGATTGCGGGGGCGGCCATAGTTTCCACGCGAGAGCCTTCAAGAGCTGCCACCATGGCTTTGATCGAGCGCGGTTGGTCGAGCATGCGCTCGCCGAAATCCGGATCGCCGCTGGCCGCTTCGATGCAGCGAATCACGCCGACCCACGCCATCGAGTCCACTGCTCCGCTCTCCACCACGTCTTCCTCTGGAGCAGGTGCCTGCGCTCCCTGGGACATCTCACGGCGTATGCATTGCTCCACGATTTCCTCTGCGCGCTGCTCGCTGATCTTTTCGCCTCGACTCATCTCAGACCCGGGACGCCTCGAACTCGCCCACCCACGACTTGCGCGGCAACGGAAAGAGGGTATCCACCATCAACTGGCAGCGGCCCCAGCGCGGAGGATGCGGGCGCGTCAGGCCGATGCGCACAAACAAGTCCGGCTCGGATTGCAAGCGCTCGCCCAGATAGCGATTGAGGCGCTGAAAACGGTTGGCGCCCTCTATTTTTCCCAGCAGCGTCTCTACATAGCGGTGCCAACTGCGATCCACGACCGGCAGGTCCGGCAGCAAATCGCCCGAAGCCAGCGCAACATGCGCCCGAAGCTGCGTGGCTTCCCACTTCAATCGCACGCGGCCGGCGCGTGCGCCGCAAATCGAGCGGCACCCTTTAGGGGCGTGAATCGAAGCGCCGGTCTTCCCGGGCCGCACCGCGCAGCCAAACAATTCCGAAACGCGTGGCGCCATTTCCGCCTGCGCCATACACGCCAGCAACTCCTCTTCGGAGAGGTAGCCGGCTTGCCCAAGCACGCCCCCGGTCAGCCGATCCTCAACGTGCGGCCGAATCACCTCAACCGCGGTGAAATTGAATTGAAGCTTATCTCCCCGTCGATAGGCGAAGCTTTGCGGCCAGGCGTGGCCCGACGGCGGCATGGGACGAACCGACCGAAAGCCGTTGCCGTGCGGCTCGAGTCCGATTACGCAGTAACCGCCGGCCATGCGCGTGATGTCACTGAGAATCAGTTCGGTCATCGAGGGCTCGCTGGGCTTTGCGAGATTTCTTTTTGTGTGGCTCGGAAACAAGGTGACGGATCTCGATGTCATGGCCCTGTCCGCGCCAATGCTCAGCGCAAAGTTCCGCCACAAGCCGGCGATGGCATTTCTCCGGGCCAGGTTCAGAGCATAACAACGCCACTGTGCCGGTGAATTCGCGCGCATCGAGCGAGCCGGGGATGTTGCGCTCGCGCATCAGCGCGAGGAACGCGGGCTCGTACTGCGGCCAATCACGCGTGGCGCGGTATGCTGCGCGGATTTCAGGCGACGGCGCGAGGCGTAGCTCGTGGACGTAGGCAATACCGGCAACGGTGCGGAGAAAAAATTCGATGTCAGGATGCTTTGCGTAACCGGAAAGCTGCCCGCCGCGGTTTTCGCGCACATCGATCACTTTCTGCACGCCAGCTTCCGTAAGCAGGCGGAAAAAATCTTCCGCGCTCTTCCCCGCGAAACCGATAGTGCAGAGCGTGAAGTGCATCGGCGGGCATAGGCTACCACACGTCTACGGCTTGCGGGTCGGCTCGAAAGGCGCACTTCTCGGCCTGCGCGACGTATGCATCTTCCAGCGACCCTTGGCGGTCAGCCGCAAAAAGCGAATCAGAACGCACGTCGCTGAAATGCACGGCGGCAAGCAGGCGGTCTTCGGCCTGCTGCTGCGATTCCAGCACAGCATCCTTGCGGATATGGTGCGGCTCGATCCCCAGCGCGATCAGCTCGGGGCAAATCATCAGGAAGCGATGACAGGTGATGGGGTCTTCTTCGGCGCACATCAGTACGAGTGGCTGCTTTTCCAGCTCCAGCGCAACGCGCTCGAGGCCCGCGCAAAAACCGTAGGACTTGCGCCGCGCCCTGTAATTCACGAGGCCGTCAGCGCGATAGGCTTTGGGATCGTCGGGCCGCCCGCCTAATTCCTCGCCGAGAAAAAGATACGCGAGGCCCGCATCGCGCAAGCCCATCTCAAACTCCGGCTGGCTGAACTGCGGATGGCGCATGCTGCGCGGCCGGCTGCGCACGTCAGCCACGGCCCGTACGGCATGCTGCTGCAGCGCATAAACGAAATGAGGCAGCGAGAGATTCGAATGGCCGATGGTGAAGAGGGAGTGCATGACGATTGAGCTCGCCTACAGCGGCACGCGGCGCAGACGCAGCGCGTTCATAATGACGGAAACGGAGCTGAACGTCATCGCCACGCTGGCGATCATCGGGCTCAGCAGCAAACCAAAAAAAGGATACAACACGCCCGCCGCAATCGGCACGCCCAGCAAATTGTATATGAACGCGAAAAACAAATTCTGGCGGATATTGCGCATCACCGCCCGGCTCAACCGTCGCGCGCGCACAATTCCATTCAAGTCGCCCTTCACCAACGTCACCGACGCGCTTTCCATGGCCACGTCCGTGCCCGTCCCCATGGCGATGCCAGCGTCGGCCTGCGCCAGCGCCGGCGCATCGTTGATGCCATCGCCCGCCATGGCCACGCGGCGCCCTTCGCTTTGCAGCTTTTTCACCGCCTCCACCTTGTGCTCCGGCAACACTTCCGCTTCGAACTGGTCGATGCCCAGCCGCCGCGCCACCGATTCCGCCGTCGCGCGATTGTCTCCTGTGAGCATCACAACCTTTACGTCCTCCGCGTGCAATGCGTCGATGGCGCGCGGCGTGCTCTCCTTGATCGGATCGCTCACGCCCAGCAGCCCGGCCGGCCGCCCATCGATGGCCACGAACATCACCGTCTGCCCCTCGCGCTGCAGCGGCCCCGCCTTCGCTGCAAACCTTCCATCGCTCGCGCCGACTTCCTCGAGCAACCGCGCGTTGCCCACCGCTACCGCTTTGCCTTCCACCGTCGCGCTCACGCCTTTGCCCGTGAACGAACGAAAATCGTCCGCGCGCGCCAGCGCCACTCCTTTTTCTCTTGCGCCCGCCACAATCGCGGCGGCCAGCGGATGTTCGCTGGCCTGCTCCAGGCTGGCCGCCAGCCGCAGCAGCATCGCTTCGTCGAAACTATCGAGCGGCTGCACCGTGACCAGCTTCGGCTTGCCTTCGGTCAGCGTGCCGGTCTTATCGATCACCAGCGTATCAATTTTCTCCAGCACCTCGAGCGCCTCCGCGTTTCGCACCAGCACGCCGGCTTGCGCCCCGCGCCCCGTGCCTACCATGATGGACATCGGCGTGGCCAGTCCCAGCGCGCACGGGCACGCGATAATCAGCACCGCCACCGCATTCACCAGTGCGTGTGCCATGCGCGGCTCCGGGCCAAAGAGGCCCCACACAATCGCCGTGGCCACCGCCACCAGCACCACCGCCGGCACGAACCACGCAGACACCGTGTCCGCCAGCCGCTGGATTGGCGCGCGCGACCGCTGTGCCTCGCTCACCAGGCGCACGATTTGCGCCAGCAGCATGTCGGCGCCCACGCGCTCCGCTTCCATCACAAAGCCGCCGGTCGCGTTCACTGTGCCGCCCGTGACTTTGCTTCCCGGCTGCTTCTCCACGGGCATCGACTCGCCGGTCACCATGGATTCATCCACCGCGCTGCGCCCTTCGCGCACCCTGCCATCCACCGGAACTTTCTCGCCCGGGCGCACGCGCAGCATGTCGCCGGGATGCACTTGCTCCAGCGGCACATCGCGCTCTTCTCCGCTCGCATCAATCAGCCGCGCCGTCTTCGGCGCCAGTCCCAGCAGCGCGCGGATCGCGCTCGAAGTCTGGCTGCGCGCGCGCAACTCCAGCACTTGTCCCAGCAGCACCAGCGTCACAATTACCGCCGCTGGTTCGAAGTACACCGCTGGCAAACCAGTACGAGGATCTCGAAACGACTCGGGGAACGCAGCGGGAAACAACACTGCGGCTACGCTGAAGAAATACGCCGCGGCCACTCCCAGCGCGATCAGCGTGAACATGTTCAGGCTGCGGTTCACCACCGACTGCCAGCCGCGCACAAAAAACGGCCAGCCGCCCCACAACACCACCGGCGTTGCCAGCGCAAACTGCAGCCACACCGCGCCCGCGCCCAGCCACACCTGCAGCGGCTTGCCCGGCAACATCTCGGAGATCATCAGCGCCAGAATCGGCGCCGTCAGCGCCGCACTCACCCAGAAGCGCCGCGACATCTCGCGCAACTCCGGATTCTCTTCCTCCGCCGTCACCGTGCGCGGCTCCAGCGCCATCCCGCAAATGGGGCACGACCCCGGTTCGGTGCGCACAATCTCGGGATGCATCGGGCAGGTCCACTCCGTGCGCGTCATTGGTGGTGCGACCGTCGCAGGTTCCAACGCCATTCCGCACTTCGGACACGCGCCCGGCCCCTTCTGCCGCACCTCGGGATCCATCGGGCAGGTGTACTCGATTTCGCTCGCGCGATGTAGGACAGGCACTCCTGCCTGTCCGCCTTTCTTGTGCTCACCGGTAACGCGACGCGCGCCCCGCCCCGTGGCCTGGGTCACGTCTTCCTGCGAAGCGTGTGTTGCTCCACGCTGTTCGTGCTCGCCTGCGCCGTGCGACGATTCGTCGGGCTTTCCCTTGGCTGCTGCCCTCGCGGCGTAACGCTCTGGCTCCGCCTCAAACTTAGCCAAGCAATGCTTGCTGCAAAAATAGTAGGTCTGCCCGGCGTGCGTCGCCGTGCCCGCCGCCTTCGCCGGGTCCACCGTCATCCCGCACACCGGATCAATGGCCGCAGCCTTCCCCTGCGACGGATGCATCGGCAAATCTCTCATGCGCCTCTTTCCTCGTTCTTCCGCAAGCCACCCTTATCAGCCGGCGCGCCGTGTGGAGTGCGGCGGCTTGTTTACCCTTCGTTCGCTGGAAGCCAACGAAGCTCCTGCCGCCTTCTGAGCGGCCGAGTGCCCAGTCCCGCAGCCCAAGTCCCTCATTATATAATCGCCGCGTGACTCGTCCCGACGCCGCGCACCGCATCAAAAGCTACTCCAGCGAAACCGGCTACACCTTCCAATACTACTTCCACGAGGTCAACAAATCGCGTCGCGGCTTCGCAGCCGGCAATGAATACGTCTTCATGATTTCCGCCGACCGCAAAACGATGTTCCCACTGCGCATTTTCGTCCGCGCCGACGCGGTGCGCCGCTGGGGCCAGCAGGTCGGACGCCCGTTGAGCGGCACCGAGGAATACGCCGCAGCCAAGATGCGCCTGTTTCAGGCGCTCGACGAAGTCGAAGCGCTGGCACAATCACCGCCGCAGGCCCCTGAGCTGGAAGTGAACAGCTCCAATCTCGACGACCTGCTGCGCCGCCTCGACATTTGAACATGGAGTGCGGCGGCTTGCCGCCGCTTTGTTTACAGCTCGCTGAGAACGATACTTGGCCTACACCCGGGACATCAGACTCTGCACTGCTAAGCGGAGTGCTCGTCGGTCGCATCACAGTGAACCAAAAACTACACGGCGGCGTCTTTCCCATGGGAGCCAGAGTCGCGAGAAGCTTCGCGCCCAACATGAATGCCGTGGCACACGTCTTGCCGGAGCGCCTGGTGAGCCTGGACACTGCGCTCGAGCGCGAATTTGAAGAGCGGCTCGCCGACTCCAGCTCGCTGGCCTTCCGCGTCGCGCTCGGCGTGCTGCGCAACCGCGCCGACGCGGAAGAAGTGGCGCAGGAGAGTTTCGTGCGCGCTTACCGCGCCTTCGCCGGCCTGCGTGACCGCGAAAAATTTCGCGGCTGGCTGGTGCGCATCGTGTGGCGGCTGGCGCTCGACCGCATTCGCGCGCAAAAGCGTCGCGAGCGTCGCGAGCTGGCTGCGTTGCGCGAGCCGGCCCCGCCAACGGTGGAAGACGTGGCCGCCTCGCGCGAATTTCACAATCGCCTGGCCGCTGCCATCGCGCAATTGCCTGAGAAGTTGCGCATGGTGCTGATCCTCGCCGCCGTGCAAGGCCACGACACTGCCGAAGTCGCGCAGATGCTTGCGCTCCCCGAAGGCACGGTGAAATCCCGCTTGCATCTGGCCCGCAAGCGGCTCACGGAGGTATTGCGATGAACTGCCAAGATTATCGCGACGCACTCACCGGCGCCGCCCTCGACCCCCAAGCCGATGCCGCGCCCCGCGCCTCGCGCGATGCCGCTCTGCGCGCGCATCTCGATGCGTGCGCAGCCTGCCGCGCCGAACTCGGCCGCCTCACCGCACTCACCGCTGCCATCGATGCCGGCCTCGCGCAAATCGTCAGCGCAGACCCGTCTCCCGCCTTCGCCGCCCGCGTCCGCTCCCGCCTCGCAGAGCGAGCCGAAGAACGCGCTTCTCGCTGGCATGCGTGGGCGCCTGCCCTCGCCGGTGCGCTCACTGCGGCCGTGTTGATCGCATGGTTTGTGACGCGCTTCGCCTCGGAGCCGGACTCCCCTTCCCAAACAGCCATCGCTCGCCCGCCTACACAGATTGCGCCCCACCACGGCGAGCCTCCGAGACTCGTAGCTCCGTTGCCAAACAAATTGAATGGCACGGGCCGCAACCGCCGGCCCCGAGTGCGTGCGCTGCGCCCCGCGCCTGTGAGTAACGAGCCTGCCTTGCTTCCTGTGCTGGTGTCGGGCGACGAATGGCAACAGGTCGCCAAGCTCTACGCGCTCGTGCAAAGCGGCCAGGCCGATGCGGAGACACTTGCACCGCCGGATTCGGCGCCATTGGCTGAAAAATTCCAGCCGCTGGTAATTGCGCCGATGGATCCCATCAAGCTTCTGGACGCAAAACCGTTGCACGCGCAGCCGGATTGAACCAGCGGCCAGCGCGCGGAGTCTTGCTGGTGGAGGATGCAACTCTAAGGAGTGAGAAAATGAGATGCACACACGCGGTGCTTTTGCTGACGGCAACCCTAATCGGCGCGGGCGCGTACGGCCAGGAAAAACCTGCGGCCGAAAAGCAGATGCCGGTACCTCTCATTATCCAAGTAGTTTTCACCGAGTACGAGGGCGAGAAAAAGATCAGCAGCCTCCCTTATTCAATGCCTGTGAACACAGAGGTGGGAAGTGCTCGTCCCTACTATCAGTTGCGCATGGGCGTCCGCGTCCCGCTCACAGTGTCCGGCAAAGACGACGCGGCGCCGCGAATTCAGTACATGGATGTGGGAACCGACATTGATTGCCGGGCGCGAAGCCGTGAGGCTGGATACTTCGAGGTTGACTTACAGCTCGAGCGCAGCTCCATCTACTCTGTCGGGGGCGATGGTAAGCACATGGAATGGGACCCCGACGATCGCCTTGGGGTAGCCCCGCAGCCCATTATCCGGCGATATCGCTCGACGATGGAGCTGCTGATGAAAGATGGGCAGACAATTCGGCGCTCCATCGCAACCGATCCGCTCAGCGGCCGCGTGCTCAAAGTGGATGTCACCCTCAACGTTGTGAAGTAGTTCGCAACGCCGTGTGGAGTGCGGCGGCTGGCCGCCGTTCTCCCCGGCAGGAGCTTGCTCCTGCCGGTTTCGTTTGCCGCGGAGTTAGCCCGCGAATCCATCCACGACCCGCAGAGCGCCGCGCCGTATCCGCATCGCCCGTGGGGCCAATGATGTAAAATGCGCGTTCGCTTCACGGAGGCGTGAGCTTGCCCGCGAAAATCAGCGCGCGAAGAAAACTCAAGCCCGGGGCAGGGCGCATGAGAGAGCGGGGCACGCATCCGCGGCGCGTGCGCGCCATCCTCGAAAAGCTTGACGCGGCATATCCGGACGCGCACTGCGAGCTGAATCACAAGAATGCTTTTCAATTGCTGGTGGCCACGATTCTCTCCGCGCAGTGTACCGACGTGCGTGTGAACATGGTCACGCCCGGCCTGTTCGAGAAGTATCCCGTGCCGGACCGCTTGGCCTATGCAAACCCGCGAGACATCGAAGAGGAAATCCGCTCCACGGGCTTCTTTCGCGCCAAAACCAAATCCATCATGGGGGCCTGCAAGCGCATCGTGGAAGAATTTGGCGGTAAAGTGCCGAAAACGATGGAGGAGATTCTCACGCTGCCCGGCGTGTCGCGAAAAACTGCCAACGTGGTGCTCGGCACGGCTTACGGCATTCCCTCCGGCGTAGTCGTGGATACGCACATGCTCCGCGTGGCCAAGCGCCTCGACCTCACTCGCCACAACGAGCCTAAGAAAGTCGAGCAAGACTTGATGAAAGTGATCCCGCAAGATCGCTGGATCCAATTCTCTCACCAGATTATCTGGCACGGCCGCCGCCGCTGCTCCGCCCGTAAACCCAACTGCCCCGACTGCAACCTCGAACGCGTCTGCTACGCGAAGGACAAGACTGTTTAGTGCGAAGCAGGGTCAAAGGTTGAAAGTTGAAGGTTGAAATGTTGAAAGCTAGCTGACAGCTCACAGCCGACAGCTTTCAGCCTGAAGTCAGCATTTCGCTTTTGGCCTGCTGTAATCTGTCGACTGCGAGCTGTCAGCTTCGTTTGAGTTCTGCGTTCATAGTTCTGCGTTGTTGAGTTTCCTCTACACCCCGGCCTTTGCCCCTGTTATATTCCCGTCACCACAGCCCAGGAGCGGCGGATGGAACTCGTCACCGGCAAGGAAATCGCCACGCGCATCAGCGGCCTGATCAGCGCCAAGCACCAGGTGCACGCCTACACGGTGGATGTCACTGTGATGATGATTCATTCCGTGGACCCCACCGGGCGCGTGGACTTCGGCGGCAGCGAATACATCCCCGCCGGGAAGATGCCCATCGCCCCGCAGCGCCACAATCTCGAAGACAAATACATGTGGTGGGATCTTGGCCGCGGCTCGTACTTCGTGGAATTCAACGAATCGGTCGAGCTCACGCCGGAAGAGTTCGGGTACCTGGAAGCCGACGACCGCCTGATTCGTGCCGGCGCCACACTCGCGCCTCTGTATCTCCGCGGCCGCGCTGCCCCGTTGGAGACGCTGCTGACACTCGAGACCGTGCGCCTGCAAATCAAGCAGAACGCCCGTATCGCCCGCATCCGCATCTTCCGCGGGCCATCCGCGACCGGGCAAGCTGCCGTTTCCAAATCGCCGGGTCCGCGCAAGAAAAAGTAGTGCACAAATCAAATAAGGAGACCAAGCGCATGGTTGATCTGACTGCATTATGGCTGCCGATTCTGCTTTCGTCGGTCATCGTCTTCGTTGCCAGCTCCGTTCTTCACATGGTGATTCCGTACCATCGCAGCGATTATCAGAAGCTGCCGGACGAAGAAAAGCTGCTGGAAGCCATGCGCAACGCCGGCGTGGCGCCTGGCAACTATCACTTCCCCCATTGCACCCACAAGGAAATGAAGTCTCCCGAGGTTCAGGAGAAAATCAAGCGCGGCCCTGTCGGATTGTTGAACGTTATCCCCAGCGGCCCGCCCAACATGGGGAAGTATCTCGGGCAGTGGTTTCTGCTTTGCCTACTGATCGGCGTGTTCGTGGCTTATGTGGCCGGACGCACCCTCGCGCCGGGCACGGACTACCTTGCCGTCTTCCGCATTGCTGGTACCGTAGCCTTTGTGGCCTACGCGGGCGGCCAGTTGAGCGACTCCATCTGGAAGGGCCAGCGCTGGCGTGTAACCGCGAAGCACGTCGTCGACTCCCTGATTTACGCGCTGCTTATCGCCGGCACCTTCGGCTGGCTCTGGCCGCGCTAAGGCCGCGGGCAAAAGGCAAGCAGGGAAACCATTGGCTCCGGCCCGCCACGCCGGAAAGTGCGGCCGCGTCACGGCTCCATCGTCGTCTTGATCTGGCCTGTGGGCTCTTTCCACCACCAGAATGGAGGAAGGTCTTTCTGCGCAGGCCACACTTGCTTCAGCGTGTCGGCTTCGAACAGTTCGCCATTTTTCATCACGTAGCGAACGGTGTTGGTGTTCTTGATGTCGTCGAGCGGATTTTTCGCCAGCACTACCAAATCCGCCAGCTTGCCCTGCTCGATGCTGCCGAGATCCTGCCGCAGCCCGATGATATCTGCGCCATCCATGGTGGCCGCGCGCAACACTTCGCGCGGCGTCATGTCGCCGGAGGCCAGCGACCACATTTCCCAGTGGTAGCCCAGCCCCTGCAATTGGCCGTGCCCGCCCACGCCGACCCGCCCGCCGGCGCGCTGGATCTTCGCGGCCTGTGCCGCTGCTTTAGGGAACGAGTGTTCATCCACGTGGAACCACGGCCGCCGCCGCGTTTTGTCGTCGAGCTCGTTGTGCGGCGTGAACCGCGCCAGCTTGCTGTTGCCGTGAACGTCGGTCGTCTCGTAGTAATAGTTCTCCGCCCACGGTCCGCCGTAGAGCACCAGCAGCGTCGGCGTATACGACGTTTTCGATTGCGCGAACAGCTCGACCACATCCTTATATAGGGGCACGATGGGCAGCGTGTGCTCATTGCCGCCGAAGCCGTCAATCGCATGCGTCATATCCAACCGCAGATCCAGAGCGCCCTCGGTGGTGACCGTCAGCCCCAGCTCGTTCGCCGCCTGTATCACGAATTGCCGCTGCTTGCGGTTGCCCACGACGTAGGATTTTAGATTGTCGTTGCGGTAGTGCTTCTTGTACTTCTCGAGGTAGAACTTCGCCGCTTCCGGCGTCTGGAAGTCCGTGTAACCGAACACGCCCGGCCCCGTGGAGTAAGCGCGCGGCCCCAGCATCATGCCGGCTTCCACCAGATCGAAGTAGGTCAGATAGTCGTTGGTGGACGTCTGCACATCCAGCCCGGCGGTGACGCCGTACGCCAGGTTCGCGAGGAAGCTCCAGTTGTACGTTTCCAGCACGCCTTCCGTGCGCATCTCGTAGTGCGCGTGGGTATCGATAAAGCCGGGCACGATGTACGCGCCATTGACGTCAATAACCTTCGCGCCTGCGGGCACGTTCACCTTGCCGCGTGCGCCGACTCCAGCGATGCGGTTCTCGGTTACTACCACGTCGGCATTCGCGAGCACTTCCTCGCCCTTCATGGTGATCACTGTGGCGCCGCGCAGCACCACCGTGCCTTGCGGCTTGTGACGGGGGAACTCCAGCGCCACTTCGAACGACTCCACGCCCTTCTCCGCTTCCCGTGGCTTCTTGGCTTCCTTCTTTTTCTCGTCTTTCTTTTCTTCTTTCTTTTCGCCTTCCTGCTTGGCGGTGCCCTCCGGCTTGGCCTCTCCTTTCTTGGCGGCGTCGCCTTCCGGCTTGGCCTCGCCCTCTTTCTTCTCTTCATCTTCTTTTTTCGGTGGGTCGAATGCGATGGAATCAAACGGCCGCCGGAAAAACGTCGCGCCCACTGCCCAGGTCACCGTCTTGCCGCCATCGGCCCACGCAAACGAATCCGCGCCGATATCCGTCAACTGCTTCGACGGCACGGAAGGTGACGCCACGTTGACCGCCGGCGCGTCGTTGCCGCCAATCACCGGCACGGCCAGCACGTAAAGCTCGTTGAACACGTTGGCCAGCGCCCAGCGTCCATCCGGACTTACCAGCGCGTCAAATGCCGGCGGTGGCTGCTGCTGGCCCGGTAGCGGCTTGCCCGTGATCTTGATGTGCGACCTTCGATCGGTGCCGTCGTAGCGCATCGAAACGATCCCGTCGCGCGAGTACAAGTAAATCCGATCCTTCTCCTTCGAGAAGTGCGGCTGGCCCAGCCCGCGCGCCGGCACGATCATCGTCACGTTGCCGCCGGTGGCCGGCAGCCACACCACGTCCAGCGGGATGCGCAGCCCGCCGAACTCGCTCGGCGACTGCGTGCGCATCCACGCGTTGCCGCGGCGCGCCACCAGCCGCTCGCCATCCGGCGAGTACGCCAAGTCGGTGTAGAACGCCGCCACATTCGTCAGCTTCTGCAAGCCCGAGCCATCCGCGCGAATGCGCCAGATGTGCCCGTCACCCTCGTAATCCCACGTCACAAACGCGATCCACTGCCCGTCCGGCGACCACACCGGCTTGAACTCGAACGCGCTATCGCCGGTCAGCCGGCGCGGTTTACCCTGAGCGGCGCCTGGCGACGCGAAGGGCTTCCCGTCGGGAATATCCATCACGTACAGCTTGGTCATCGCCGAAAACACCACGCGCTTGCCATCCGGCGATTGCTTCGGATCCTGAATCAGCCGCGAGCGCACCGGCCCTTCTTCCACGCGCCGCTGATAGCTTTGCAGCGGCCCCAGATCCAGCGCCACCTTCGCGGTGAACGGCACTACGCGCGACTCGCCGTTCTCCACGCGCACGCGGTTGATTTTGCCGCCGAACGTCACCACCACTTCGCGCCCGTCTGGTGTGAAGGCATAGCCAGGCAGCAGGTCGCGCGTGCCCGCGCTTTCCATGTCGTCGCGCTGAATCGGATACTTCAGCCAGCGGTCTTCGCCGCTATCGAGATTGCGGATGCGCAGTCCGGTCTGCGTTTCGAAGCGCGTGGCATACACCAGCCACCTGCCGTCCGGCGAAAGCACCGGACGGATTGCGCCACCGCCGGCCTGCGTGATGGTATCCACATCCCCGGTTTCCATATCGCGACGCGCGATCTGCCAGCCAAAGTCCATCTGGTTGTAGACGCTGGTGCCGCCGCGCTTCTGCGCGTAGTAAAGGTAGCGATTATCGGGAGAAAACGCCGCGCCTTGCCGCACCGGCTGCGCTGCCTGCGCCGGGGGGCCGCCTGGTCCCGCCGCTGGCGGCCGGCCACTGCCAGTGATGTTGATGCCCGAGCCGCCCATCACGTGGTACATCCAGAAATGCATGCCCCGCTGCAACTTCGTCACCACCACATATTGGCTGTCATTCGTCCAGATGGGCGAGCGCACGCCGGAGCGCGTCTCCTTGCTCAATTTCTTCGGCTCGCTGCCATCGGGCTTGGCTATCCATAGGTTGTCCGCACCGTCGCGGTCGCTCACGAATGCGAGCCACTTCCCGTCCGGCGAGTAACGCGGCTGGCTATCGAATCCCATGCCGTTGGTGATGCGCTTGGCTTCGCCGCCTTCCATGGGAATGGTGTAAAGGTCGCCCAGCAGCTCGAACACGATGGTCTTCCCGTCCGGCGCCACGTCCAGTGAAATCCACGTTGCCTCATCGGTGGTGAACTCGATCTTGCGCGTCGCCTCCAGCGGCAGGTCCGGCTTCTTCTTCTCATCCTTCTTTTCCGTCTTGGCCTTTTCCGGCGTAGCCGGCTTTTCCTGCGCGGGAAGCATTCCACCCCACGCCAGCACGCCGGCCACCAACACCGTCAAACAAACCCAACGGTACGCTTTCATCTCATCCCCCTGAATGGCTACGAGGCTACGAATTCCAACCTCCCGAAATGCGCGAGTGTCTCACGGCTCCGGCCCAGGCGACCCAAGCTATTTTGCTGCTCGCATAGCCCTACCGTGACGCAAGCATCTCGACGCCGGGAGGCGCACAAGCGTCAGTCGTCGTTCCTGTCAGACATAAGGCAACGGACCCGGGTCCCCCATTGCCTCCAGGAGATGCTTCTTGGTGAACTCCAGGGCACGGAGGGATTTGTGAACCCGCACGGAAACGCCGAGGGCCCGCGCAATCGGATCCAGGACGGGCATGTACGCGGCGTTCCCTACGCGGATTTCCCGTGGCAACATCCGTCCACTCTCAATAGCGTTCAGGACCACATTGGCCAGCGCCTCGCCGGTGGAGGCTGACGGCAGGGAAAGCTCCGGCGGGTATGCGAAGGCCGTTTGGGCATCGACGGCAAGCGCCATGCGAAAACAGGCCTTGCGCTGATTTCTATCGCCAATCATCCCCGCGCCGTGGAAATGGTCCACCTCCAACACCACAGCCCTCCGAGGATACTGGCCCTCTCGAATTTTCTGGAGGCGCGACTCATCCACGGCGGGACACTCCAGGGGCGGCGCAGGACTCGACTTCACCTGAGTGGCCTCGATTCGAAATTCCGGTTGACTGCCCGCTCCGTCTACTCGCGATAATACTGGATAAGTATCCGGACTGCTCCAGTAAGACGCGCCCGAATTGGCCGCAACCAGATCGCAGATGGTGATCACTGCCCGCTGGCATTCGGCCAAGGCGAGCGCTTCCTCCTCGGTGACATACCAGGGGTGATATCCCGGTCGGATCGCCCGGAAAACAGGCACCAGAGCCCCTCGCTTCAAAGCAAGATCCAACCCGCGAAATACCTGCCGATCCGCCGCCGTCAACTCGGCGATTCGGACGAATTCCACTGAAACGCTGCGCTGCGATGCCAGGAATTCGCCCATTGTTACGGGCTTACCGGCCTCAAGCTTCCGGAACAGGCGGAAGCTCTCCTCACCCACATACGCGTGCAAGGCAAACACCTGCCCCGCTTGACCCATGACCGAGCAATGACACATTGCGGCAGATACGGGGTCCTTGACCAAGACCAATTCGCTTTCGTTCAGCACATCCCAGGGGCGGCGAAGAAACAATTGCGCAGCGAGCTCGCAGAGCCGCTCCATGGTCTCGCGGCGTGGAGCAGCTTCATCGGCAAGCTCTTTCACGAAAAAACGATCGGCTGGATCACTCGAAAGTGCTGCGGCCGTATGTGGCATGGATGCGGGTCCTTCTGTCTGCTTTGACGACCGATGAGGATAGCACGTTATCGAACGGAATGCGGTTTCCCGCATGGCCCTTCAGGTCGAGCCGACTAATGCCGGCACGCAAGCCGCGTCGTATACTCCTGGGCGTGACATCGGGGAACTCACTCCTGAACGCCCTGCGTCGGTGTTGGGGTTACGACTCCTTCCGCCCCCTGCAAGAACGCATTGTGGGCAGCATTTTGGCCGCGAAGGACACCTGCGTGGTGATGCCCACGGGCGGCGGCAAATCGCTGTGCTACCAACTGCCCGCCGCGCTGATGCCCGAAAAAACGGCCTTAGTTGTGTCGCCGCTGATTGCCCTGATGCAGGATCAAGTGGCGCAGCTCGAGCAAATCGGGATTCCCAGCGCGGCCCTCAATAGCACGCTGCCTGCTGACCAGCAAGCCCGCGTGATGCGCAATGCTGCAAAGGGGGAGTACCGCCTGCTCTATTTGTCGCCGGAGCGGCTAGCACGCAACGATTCTCTCGCCTGGCTGGCGCAGGTTCCCGTTTCGCTCTTCGTGATTGACGAGGCGCACTGCATCTCCGAGTGGGGACACGAATTCCGCCCTGAATACCGCCAGCTCAGCCGCCTGCGCGAGCGCTTTCCCGGCCCGCCGATTGCCGCCTTCACGGCGAGCGCCACTCGCCGGGTGCGTCACGACATCATCGAACAGCTCCATCTCCGCGATCCGCACAAATACATCGCCAGTTTCCACCGTCCTAACCTGCGCTACGCCGCGCTGCAATGCTCCGCGTACGATCAAAGCGCGCTGCTGCTCAGCGCCCTGCGCGCCTACCCGCAAGGCAACATCATCGTCTACGCCCCAACCATCGCCAGCGTCGAAACTACCGTTGACTTTCTCGAAGAGCGCGGCATCCCCGCCGTCGCCTACCACGGTCAGATGGACGCGCCCTCCCGCCGGCGCAATCAGGAACGCTGGATGTCCGACGAAGTGCGCGTGCTCGTCGGCACCATCGCCTTCGGGCTGGGCATCAACAAAGCCGCGGTGCGCGCCGTGATTCACCTCTCGCTGCCCAAATCCATCGAGCAGTATTATCAGGAAGCGGGCCGTGCCGGACGCGACGGCCTGCCTTCCGACTGTGTGATGCTCTGGCAAAAACGCGATGTGGGGCTTTTGACCTACTTCATCCAGCAGATCACCGACCCAGCGGAAGCCGAACGGGCCTGGCAGCGCTACCGCGACATCATCCGCTTTGCGGAATCCAAAGCTTGCCGCCATCGCCAAATCTGCGCGCACTTCGGCGAAATTCCCAAATGGACTTCGTGTCGAGCCTGCGACGCCTGCGGCGTGCGCCCCGCCTGGCTCACACAACCGCTTGACGAGCAGCAGCCACGCCACTCTAAAAAGCGAAAGCGCGGAACTGCCGCGCCGCAGCGTGTTTTCTCAGAAGGGCCCGCCGGCGCTTCCACCGCCTCGGCCGATCATACCGAGCTGCGGGAATATCTGCGCCAGTGGCGCCGCGAAGCCGCCGGGCGCCTCGGCATTCCCGCCTTCACAGTGATGCACGATTCTTCGCTCGAAGAGATCTGCCAAAAGCGCCCGCAAACGCTGGCCCAACTCCGCCTTGTTTTCGGCTTCGGCGAGCACAAAACCAACGCGTACGGCACGCAAATCCTCGAAACTCTGGCAAAATTCCAACACGGGGCAAGAGCCAGCACCGCGCTGGTCGGCAAGCCGAAGCCGGCCGAAGAAACCGCACAACTACTCGCGGCGGGGCGCACGTTGCAAGAGATTGCCAACCTCCGCGGGCGCAGGCTCGCCACCGTCGTGGCGCTGGTCGCAGAAATGGTCGAGCGCGGCGACCTCCAGTTCCAGCCCGCGTGGCTCGACGCCCACAAGTTCTCGCAAATCGAAGTCGCCTGCGCCGCCCACGGCCTCGACCGTCTCAAGCTGCTCAAAGACGCCCTGCCACCCGAAATCACGTACGACGAAATCCGCCTCGTCGTTGCCCACCGTCGCGCCCTGGCAAACATTGCCGGAAACGGTGCATCCTAAGGCTGCGCGGGTGAAACATGTACCCCTCGGTTCTCGTGCCAACGCTCCTAACCGCCGCGGCCGGCGCGACACTTTGCGCTTCCATGCTTTCCGCGCAAATTCCCAACCGCTGCCGCGCCCATCCCGCTCCTCGTGAAGACAGCCGAGTGACGAACGCGAAGGCGCCGCATCGTATTGTCGCAGTGGACTCGCTGGACTTGAGGGACGCGCACGCCGGCCCGGAACTGGCACAGCAGCTTGTCGAGGCGCTGCAGAGCCGCGAGTTCGATGCCGATTCGAACTGGCCGGCGCAGGTCGCCGAGCAGATCGTGCGGGACGCGTGGCAGCGTCGCGGCTATTTCCGAGTGATGGTCAAGGCCGATTACAAGGTACTGAGCAACGACAAGGCGCAGGCTCGCGTCTCACTCGCGCTCCGCGTGACGCCGGGGCTTCCCTATCGCCTCGCAGACCTGCAATTCGCCAGCGACGACCCACAGCAGCGCGCCCCCATGTTCGCATCGGCAGTTTTGCGCCCGCTGTTCCCGCTCGAGGAGGGAGACGTCTTCGACGTCGACAAGATTCGTCAGGGCCTTGAGGCGCTAAAGAAATTGTACGGATCCGCCGGCTACATCGACATGGTCGCGCAGCCCGAGTTCACAATAGACGACACCATGCAACGCATCGTTCTTCGGATTATCGTCGATGAAGGCGCACAGTTCGTGGT
>JBOGNS010000010.1:0-3335 GCA_050747305.1 Candidatus Acidiferrales bacterium
TAAAAAAAACGCCGCCCGCCAAGGGCGAACCATCGTCCTGATCGACGAGAGCGGGCTCAGCGAGCGACCGCACCGTTGTCGCACCTGGGCACTGCGCGGCCACACGCCGGTTCTTCAATACAACTTCCACTGGAACACGCTTTCCGTCATCGCCGGGCTGACGTGGTGGAACTTCTACTTCCAGCTTCACCCGGAATCGATCAAGGCGCCCCATGTGGTCAAGTTCCTCGAGCACCTGCTGCGCCATATTGGTGGAAACCTGCTCATCGTTTGGGATCGGCTCACCGCTCACCGCAGTGCTGTGGTGCGTGACTTCGTGGCGGCGCAAAACGGTCGCATCCAGCTCGAGTGGCTTCCGGCCTACGCTCCCGAACTCAACCCCGTCGAGTACATATGGGGCCACTTGAAGCACCATGAAATCCCCAACTTCTGCCCGCGTAACGCGTGGCATCTCGGAACCGAGGCGCGCCGAGCGTTGCGACGGATGCGACGTCGCCCTTCTTGATCGCAGCGTTCTGGAAACAATCAGGTCTCTTCGACTAGAGGTCTGTCACTATATTGTGCGATCCTCTTATAGTAGCATTTTTAACATGATCCTATTAACCGCTGAAGGGTCGGAACTTCACCGTCGGAGACTATCTCCACCTCCATGTGTGGCACGGCGTCCATCTCGCGGATATCTTGGTGGAACTGCGCCGAAGTGCTGGTCCGAGCCTACGGCCCTTCCCAACCGTTTCCTGACATTACCAACCAACTTCTGACGAAACCCTGACACCAACCCAACTTACGGGTCCGATTTGTATTATAGATTACACTGTTGCGTGTCGAGCAGGGCAATGCCCCAGGTCCTGTTGAAATTCGAGTAGCGGCACGTTCCCTCTCAGGCCGCAGCAACGGCGCGGCCGGGAAGACGGACTCGATCGATCGTTGCGTCATGCCTGCGCAGCGCTGCGCAGAGCATAGGCAAATGGCTGCAGCCCTTGATGCGCCGGAAGTGACGCTCGGCCTCCATCATGCCACTGGCGCACCAGCGCAGGATCATCTGCCCGCCCCGCCAGCGCTTCACTCGTGCGGAGACATCACGCGTGTTGCCGATGAGATTTTCGATCACGTTGGTTGTGGACAGCCCGCGCTCCGTTGCTCGTCGAGGCCAAGCGCCTTGACGGTCAGGAGTTCCTCCAGCCCTTCGCGCAGGGACGCGGCCGCGCCTGGGTGTTGCGCCTCCAGGCGCCGGGCCAGGTTCTCGAGCATGCGTCGTGCGCGCACCACGTCTCGCGTGCCGTACGCTTCGCGCAGGGCCCGTTTGACTGATTCGCGTTTTCCGTTGGGCAGGGCGTCCAGCACATTGCGCTTCTTGTGCTCCTGGCACCGCTGGACCAGCGCTCGATCACCGAAGTGCGCGCGCACCGCTTGGCGCAGAGCTTTGCTGCCGTCGATCACGACCACGAGCGCGCGGTCCACACGGAGCCCGCGCTCAACCAGGTTTTCCAGCAGCGCCTTGCAGTTCGCCGCATTCTCACTCGCGCCCTCGCACAGCCCGAGCACATGTTTCTTGCCGGCTTCGTCCACACCCACGGCGCACAACACGACATGCTCGGCGACGTGTACGCCATCCACGTAGAGAGCCGCCAGATCCTCCGGGATCGGCCGGGCCAACAGCTTGGCCAGCTGCTGCTCCGTCCCGCGCACGAAGCGGCGGCTCACCGCGCTCTTGCTGGTCGAGCGGCCCCGCAGCGCCTCCGGCAACGGCTCGAGCGAGCGGCCATAGTCCCGCGTCGAAACACCCAGGATCATCTGCTCCACTGCCCGCTCGTCCAGCGGATCTTGCGCTGACCATGCCGCCCAGCTGGGCAGCGCCGCTTCCAGCTGCGCTGTCGTACGCACCCGTGGTCGCTTCACGATCACACGCCGGCCTCCGAGCACCAAGGAACTGCTCACATGCCCGGCGCGGTACGCACTCCGGTCGTCCGCATGGCGGTAGCGCGGACCGCACAGCGCCTCGCGCTCCGCTTCCAGTATGTCGTTCACGTAGGCAATGCCCGAAACCAGCACGGTCTCTAACAACGTTTGTCGCACGAACTCACGCAACGGCAGCGTCGTTTGTGTGTGCGGTTCCTCCGGCCGTTGCCGGACGGCCCGCGCCCTGCGATTCTTGCTCATGGTGGCTCCTCCGGTTGATGTGTGCCCACCCGAATCTGTCGATCCGGGCGGAGGAGCTGCCACTCAATTTCAACGACCTACGGGACATCGCCTCGAGCGGAGAGGAATCACGAGGCCTCGGCAAGAAGATCTTTGGATTGCAAACCGCTGGCCGAGCGCGGCAGTCTGCTGTGAGTAAGTCCCCCGGTCCTTCAACCGCGGCGAGTCACAGACCATGATTGCCATCTACCGGGAAGCAAAGATCGGAATGCGGCTGGATCTTGCCATCCCCCGGGACGCAACGGTATTTGAGGAGTGGAGTGCATTCGTAGATGCCGCGCCAAGCTCCGATTGCCTGGTCGTGGCATTTGACCGTGTGGAGACACCGTGTTCAGAAGAGGCACTTCGTTATCTCGGCGGACTTCAACATCCCCCGCTCATTATCGTAATGCCGGCCGTTGCCGAGAACCTCCACACGCTGGCTCGGATCACGTGCTACGACTGCGTACTCACCGAGCAAGCCAACACCCACCTCCCCGCGGCCATTGACCGCGCTCTGGCTGAGTCGCCTCGACTGCAAGCCGCCAACGCGATCATGGACCGATTCAAGCATGAGCCCTTTGTGCAACGGCTTGTCGCCGAAGTCCTTGCGGCCAGGGAGCCCGTCAAGGATGAAAGAGCACTGGTCCAGCGTCTTGACCGTCAGGCGAAGGAGTTGCGAACACTATGGAGTCTGGTAGTGGCTCGGGGCGCATTTCCGCTCTACCGCCTCATCCGGTGGGGGCGGTTCCTGCGCACACTGGAGCGCCTGGCAGCCGGCGGCTCGATCAGAGATGTGGCCGTCGAGCTCGATGTTGACGAATCGACCATTTACCGTGACTTCCTGACGCTTACGGAAACTCACACCGTACGCCCTCCCGTCACTTTACGCCAGGCTGTAGCGATGCTCGCACGAGAACTCGACGGCGCGCGAGAGTTTGAGAAAGATTAACCATTGACCCGCAAAACGGCCGGCGCGCCCGAAATCCCCGTTTGATTAGGGTCATCGATCAGTCAAAGCAACCTTGCCAATAGCACCGTTACCCTGGCCTCCGCAAGCGATGGAATACGCCGCGCCCACACCAACGGTGGCACACCATGGCGAGCGTGAACAATTGTTGGATACCGCTGCACGCCGACGTCGGAAAGGTCGGCTT
>JBOGNS010000011.1:0-10025 GCA_050747305.1 Candidatus Acidiferrales bacterium
AACCTCTACAGCCGGCCCACGCTGGTGTGGATGCTGGAAAACGCCGGGGCGCGCCGTCACAAGGTGGAGGCGTCCTATCTCGCGGGCAATTTGCAGTGGAGCTCAGACTACGTGCTCACCGTGGGTCGCGACGACAAGCTCGCCGACCTCGATGGCTGGGTCACGCTCACCAACAATAGCGGCACCGCCTACAAGAACACGCGGCTGCAACTCGTTGCCGGTGACCTGAACCGAATTCGCAATCAGTTCAATCAGCCGATGGCCGCTGCCAAAGCCGCTCGCGAAATGGCGGCTCGCGCCGATCAGTTCGCGCAGGAAAGCTTCTCCGAGTATCACCTCTACAGCCTCGGCCGCCGCACCACCATCCACAACAACGAAACCAAGCAGATCAACCTGCTCTCCGGGTCCAGCGTACCGGTGGAAAAAGTTTTCGTGGTGGAAGGCCAGAACTTTTACTACCACAACTACCAGCACCCCGGTACCCCGCTGAAAGATCCGGTGAAAGTTTTCTTCAAGTTCAAGAACGACCAGAAATCCGGCCTGGGCATGCCCATGCCCGCGGGCGTGGTGCGCGTGTATCAGGCGGACTCGAAAGGCGGCGTGCAGTTCGTCGGCGAAGACCGCATCAACCACACGCCCAAAGACGAGTCGCTCACGATTCACATCGGCAACGCGTTCGACGTGGTCAGCGAGCGCAAGCAGACCGACTTCAAAAAGCTCGGCGGCTCGCTCTACGAGATGGAATTCGAAATTACCATCCGCAACCACAAAGACAGCGCCATCACCGTGGACGTGAATGAGCCGATCGGCGGCGACTGGCAGATGCTCGAATCCACGCACAAGTGGACCAAAACCGCAGCCTGGGCCGCCAACTTCAAAGTGCCCGTGGAAAAAGACGGCACGTCCGTGCTGCGCTACCGCATCCGCGCCCGCTGGTAGCTAGCCCGCTGGCGATCAGTGGCCCAAAACCTAGGGGCGACTTTACGCCGCCCCTCCAGTCGCCGCTTCATTCATCCCCTGTAGGGGCGGGCCCCCGTGCCCGCCCCTTTTTTTTGGACTGCGGCAGCAAAGCTGCCGCTTTGTCTTGAATGCACCGCGAATCATCGGGTACACAGAACGACCACGCTGCGCCGTGGTCACAAATGTTCCAGAAAAAACTCCGTCACCCGCTTGAACAAATGAATCTGCGCCCGGCGATCGCTCACTCCGTGCCCGCGCTCCGGATACACCATCACCTCCGCGTACTTGCCCGCCTTGATGAATTCCTCCTGCATCTGCACGGTGTTCGCGTAATGCACATTGTCGTCGGCGGTGCCGTGCGCCATCAGCAGCTTGCCTGCGAGCTTCGCGGCATGACTGAGCGGCGCCGATTTCTTGTAGCCTTCCGGATTCAGTTGCGGCGTGCTCATGTAGCGCTCGGAGTAAATCGTGTCGTAGTTCTCCCACGCCGTCACCGGCGCGCCGGCGAAACCCGCCTTGAACACTGCCGGCGCATTCAGCATGGCGTAGAGCGTCATGTAGCCGCCATAGCTCCATCCCCAAATGCCGATGCGCGAGCCATCCACGTACGGCAGCGACTTCAAGTAATTCACGCCTACCAGTTGGTCCGCCAGCTCGATTTCGCCCATGCGTTTGTGTACGTGCGACTCAAAGGCGTGGCCGCGCCCGGCCATCCCGCGATTGTCGAGATAGAAAATGATGTAGCCCTTTTGCGCCATCATCTGGTGCCAGAGGAAGCGGCTCCCGCCCCAGGCATTGCGCACGATCTGCGAATGCGGCCCGCCGTAGGTGAAAATCAGCACCGGATACTTCTGCGACGCATCGAAGCCGCGCGGCTTGATCATCATCGCGTGCAAGGCGGTGCCATCACCCGCGCGCACTTGCAGGAACTCCGGCTTTTGCAGCGCATACTCCGCCAGCGCGGCGTTCCGGTTTTCTTGCAGCGCTCGTACCTCGGCGCCGTCTGCGCGGTGCAAGTTTTGCCGCGGAGGCGTCATCACATTCGAATAGGTATCGATGTAATGCCGCGCATCCGGCGACATCACGATTCCGTGGCTGCCATCCGCGCGCGACACGCGCACCACGTCGCCGCCATCCAGGCCGACGCGATACAGGTGCCGCTCCAGCGGCGACTTCTCAGTCGCTGTGAAGTAGATCGCGCCACCCTTTTCGTCCACGCCTTCCAGCGACGTCACCGCCCACTCGCCCTTGGTTACTTGCCGCACCAGCTTCCCACCCGTAGGGGCAGGCCCCTGTGCCTGCCCCCTTTCCGCCCGCCCCTGCCCCACTTCATAGAGATATAGGTGACGAAAGCCGTCGCGCTCGCTGCCCCAGAGGAATCGCTGCCCATCGCTGAAAAAGTAGAGATCGTCTCCCACATTGATCCAGTAGCGGTCTTCCTCGGTCAGAACCACCTCGGCCCGCCCGCTCTTCGCCTCCGCAAAGAGGAACTCGAGCTTGTTCTGCGCGCGGTTCATTCGTTGAATCGCAACGCGCTTGGAATCCGGCAGCCAGTCCACGCGCGGGATGTACATGTCGGTTTCTTTGCCCGTATCCATCCAGCGCGTCTTACCGCCGCGCACACCGACCACGCCGATTCGCACAATCGGATTCGCATCGCCGGCTTTGGGATACCGCATCACTTCGTTTTCGCCAGTCACCGAGAGAAAATTGATCAGCGGATATTTCGTCACCGGCCGTTGGTCCATTTGCATATACGCAAGCTGCTTCGAGTCCGGCGACCACCAGTACGCCGTGCGAATTCCCAGCTCCTCCGGGTACACCCAATCCAGCGCGCCATTCCGGATTTCTTCCCTCCCGCCGCTGGTGAGCCGCCGCTCTTTGCCCGACGCCACGTCCACCAGCCACAGGTCGTAATCGCGCACAAAACTTACCCAGCGCCCGTCGGGCGAAATCTTCGGATCTCCGGGCCGCGTTTTCCCGCGCACCAGCGCCTTGCCCGCGCCTGTCTTCACGTCGAACCAGTACAAGTCGGCGCCCGACACGTAAAGCAATGCTTCGCCGCTCGGCACCCAGATGTAACGCGTGCGGGCCGCGCGGCCCGCGCCCGTGGTCTGGGTTTCGCGCAGTGCGTCAGCTTGCTCGACGCCCGCCACAGCAGCCTTGATTTGCTCCGCGCTCAACAGCACGCGCCGCTCGCCGCTGGCCACATCCATCACCCAAATCTCCGATCGACCGCGCGCACCGATGGCATCGGCGCGTGCACCGCTGCCATTGGGACGCGCTTCTTCTCGAATGCTGCGCTCGTAGCTCACCAGCTTTCCATCCGGGCTCCACTGCACGCCGCGCAACTGCGTCCCGCTCAGGCTCGGCAGCCCGTAGATGCGCTCGACCGTCAGCTCCTTCTGTGCCGACGCCGGTGCTGCCAGCACGCACAGCAGAAACGCCAGCGCGACCAAGCCCCGCGGCCGCAGTCTCAACGAAACTCCCATGTTCCCTCCGAGTTGATTTGCGACGCTATTCTGCCCTCAACACAAGTAGAACGTAAGCCCCGCACACCTCGTTTCGACGCGCGCGGATAAGGAGACGCAAGGCACGTCCCTTCCTAGAACGCCGGCGGGCCGCTCCCCCCCGAGCCTTTTGAATTTTGAATTTGGAATTTTGAATCCCTTCGAACTTGAGGACCGCGCAGTAACTACGCAGCCCCAACAATCGCCTCCGCTTCAATCTCCACCAGCATCTCCGGCAGCACCAGCCGGCTTACTTCCACCAGCGACGTGGCCGGCCGAATCTTCGCGAAAAATTCGCCGTGCGCCTTGCCCACTTTCTCCCACTCCGCAATGTTCGTCACATACATCCGCGTGCGCACTACGTGTTTCAACTCCGCGCCGGCCTTGCGCAGCGCCGCTTCGATATTCTTCAGAGTTTGTACGGCCTGCGCGTACGCGTCGCCGGCGCCCACCAAATTGCCCGCCGCATCCGTAGCCGTCGTGCCCGACACGTGTACATAGGGCCCCACGCGCACCGCGCGCGAATAGCCCACAATCGGCTCCCAACGCGTCCCGCTCGAAATATTTCTTCGCTCCATCGCTCCTCCATTCGCCATCACGCACCGTCCGCCTGCGCGCTAGAATCACAAGTCCAATTCCATGAACTTCGACCCGGCGACCGGATTGTACCTATACGCCGCAATCTCGCGGAAGCCCAGCAACCCGTACAGCCCCGCCGCGGCCTGCATCGAAGGCAAGGTATCCAGCCGCATCCGTCGGTACCCCAGCGCACGCGCTTCGGCGATTACCGCTTCCGCCAGCCGCCGTCCCAATCCGCTGCCGCGGAACGCCGGCCGCACGTACAGCCGCTTCATCTCGCACACCGCGCCGCCCAATTCGCGCAGCGCCACGCAACCCGCAGCTTCCGCGCCATCCAGCGCCAGCAGCAAGCAGCCTCGTGGCGGCGCGTACTCTCCCGGCAGCTCGTGCAACTCGCGCGCAAAATCCTGAAACGCGAGATCCACATTGAGGCTCGCCGCATACTCCGCGAATAATTCCCGCGCCTGCTCCACCCTCGCCGCCGAATCGCACTGCACCATCGCGATCATGCCGCATTTGTGCCGCAGGCCGCCGCAACGCTCAACGCACAATTTGGCCTTGTCTCGCCGGCGCCACGCAGACGCGGCAGAATCCCGCAGCGAGTATGCAGCGAGTATAATGATGCTTCGCCGCCCGGAGGCTTTAGCCTGATGAAATGCAACAGCATTCTCGATGCCGTCGGCCGCACGCCGCTGATTCGCCTGAATCGCATCGTCGAAGGCGTGGCGCCGCAAATCTACGTGAAGGCTGACTACCTGAATCCCGGCGGCTCAGTGAAGGACCGTATCGGCATCACCATGATTGACGAAGCCGAGCGCAAGGGCCTGCTCAAGCCCGGCGGCACCATCATCGAAGCCACCAGCGGCAACACCGGCATGGGACTCGCGCTGGTGGCGGCGGTGCGCGGCTACAAAGTGGTCTTCACCATCAACGACAAGCAATCCAAGGAAAAAATCGATCTGCTCAAGGCGCTCGGCGCCGAAGTCATCGTGTGCCCCACCGCGGTCGAGCCGGACGATCCGCGCCATTATCACCAGGTCGCGCACAAGCTCGCCAAGGAAATTCCCAACTCCTACTATCCCGACCAATATTCCAATCCCGACAATCCGCGCGCCCACTATCTCACAACCGCGCCGGAAATCTGGGACGACACGGAAGGCAAGATCACCCATTTCGTGTGCGGGCTGGGCACCGGCGGCACCGTCACCGGCGCCGCACAATTCTTCAAAGAGAAGAATCCCGCCATTCAGATTATCGGTGTAGACCCCGTCGGCTCGATTTACTACGACTGGTTCAAAAACAAGAAGAAGATCAAGGGCAGCACTTACGTGGTGCAGGGCATCGGCGGCGACTGCCTGCATGAGACGCTCGATTTCTCGCTGCTCGACGAGGTGGTGCAGTGCCGCGATGAAGAATGTTTCGTATGGACGCGGCGGCTAGCGCGCCTGGAGGGCATTTTCACCGGCGGCTCCACCGGAGGCGCCGTCGCGGCCGCGGTGCGCCTCGGGCAAAAGCTTCCTGCGTCCGCGCTGATCGTCGTCTTCGTCCCCGACACCGGGATGCGCTACCTCAGCAACGTCTACAACGACGAATGGATGCGCGACCACGGCTACGTGGATGCCGCTGTGCCGCTGCGCGCGGAAGATATTCTGCGCGTCAAGCGCCAGTCCGGCCGCCATCGCGAACTCATTGCCGCCGAACCCTATCAGACCGTTTTCCACGCGCTGCGCGTGATGCAGTCCAGCGACATTTCCCAGCTCCCCGTGTTCGAAGACAAAAAGCTCATCGGCGCAGTTTACGAAGACAAGATCCTCAACCTCGCGCTGCAAGGCAAAGACCTGCGCAAGCTGGTGATCCGCGAAGTAATGGGCAAGCCGCTGCCGCTGGTCCCGCGCGATGCCCCTATCGAGCGGGTCACGCACCTGCTCAGCCACGAAGGCCCGGCAGTCTTTGTGGAAATGGGCAACGGCCACTACGAAATCCTCACCAAGTACGACCTGATGGGCACCATCGCGTCGCTAGTGGAACAGCGCCGCTGAACTCAGAACAAGCTGACAGCCGACAGCTAACAGCCGACAGCTCACAGGTCTGACCAACGGTGGTGCTGCTCAAACACCCCATCATCCGGCGCGAGAGGAGTTTTTCGCTCTCATACCCGAGCGAAACACGGATCTGCTTCTGCCACACCACCTTGCTGTAAGCTGTTGGCTGTGGACTGTCAGCTTGTTCTGAGTTCTGCGTTCATCGTTCTGAGTTCTGCGTTTTAACGTCCTCCCGCCGCCTGTGGTACAGTTCCAAGTTTTAGCGGTTGGCGAAGACGACACATGAAGATCGACGACTTCAATCAGCGCGTGCGCGAATCCATTCTCGTCGCCGACGGCGCCATGGGCTCCATGCTCTACGAAGCCGTGGGCCAGCAGCGCTGCTTCGATGAACTCAACGTGACGCAGCCGGAAGCCGTCTTCCGCGTGCACCACGCTTATCTCGATGCGGGCGCGCAGATCATCGAAACCAACACCTTCGGCGCCAATCGCCACCGGCTTGCGCCGCTCGGCCTGGCCGATTCCGTGGTGGCCTTCAACCATCGCGGCGTGAAAATTGCCCGCGAGGCCCGCGAAGCCGCCCGCCACGAAGTCTTGATTGCCGGCTCCATCGGCCCGCTGGGCATCAGCCATCAGGTGCAGGACCTTCCGCTCGACGACATCAAGGAAATTTTTCGCGAACAAGCCGGTGCGCTGGAAGAGCGCGGGGTGGACTTGTTCATCCTCGAAACGTTCTACCACTTGCCCGAACTGCTCGCCGCCATCGACGCCATCCGCGCGTTCTCGCGACTGCCCATCATCGCCGAGCTAACCTACTCCGACGAAGCCACCACGCTCGACGGCACGCGCCCGGCGCAGGCCTGGGAGCAGCTCAAGTCGCGCGATATTCAGGCCGTCGGCGCCAATTGCAGCATCGGCCCGCAATCCCTGCTCTTTGTGTTGCACGAGCTGGCGCGCGCCGCCGAGATTCCGCTCTCCGCCATGCCCAATGCCGGCTTCCCGCAGCGCGCCGGCGACCGCGTGGTCTATCCCAAGTCGTCGCCGGAGTATTTTTCGCAGTTCGCGCGAGAGGCGAGCGCGGTGGGCGTGCGGCTGGTCGGTGGCTGCTGCGGCACCACGCCCGCGCACATCCGCGCCATGGCGGATGCCGTCAAGGGCCTGCGGCCGTCGCGCACCGCCGTTGGCACAGGGGTGGCGGTCGAGGCGCCACCCGAAGTTCGCCGTCCCGTGCAGCGCGAGCCCGAAAGCCGCCTCTGGAAAAAAATTCAAGCCGGCCAGTTCATCGTCTCGGTGGAAATCGATCCGCCCAAGGGTGTCTCGCTCGAACGCATCTTTGATCAGGTGGATCACGTCGTGGCCAGCGGCTGCGTGGACGTGATTGACATCAACAGCGGCACGCTGGCCCGCGTCGGCATGGATGCGCTGATGCTCGCCGGCGCGCTCGAGGCGCGCGGCATCGAAACCGTGCCGCACCTCACCACGCGCGACGCCAACCTTATCGGCTTGCAAGCCATGCTGCTCGGCGCGTGGTCGGTGGGCGGCGTGCGCAATGTGCTGGCTATCACCGGCGATCCGCCGTCGCTCGGCGATCACCCCGAAACCAGCGGCGTCTATGAAGTGGATTCGGTAGGTTTGGTGCGCGTGCTTGCGCGGCTGAATCAAGGCTCAGACTGGGCCGGCAAGAATCTGGGCGGCGCGACGAACTTCACCATCGGCGTCGCGCTCAACCCGCTGGCCGAAGATTTGGATGACGAGATTCGCCGCTTCATGGATAAAGTGGAAGCCGGCGCGCACTTCGCCATGACCCAGCCGCTTTTCGATCCCGCGCACTGGCACGCATTCCTGAAGCGCATCGGGGGCAAATCGCCGGTGCCGGTAATCGCCGGACTGTGGCCGCTCACCAGCTATAAGCAGGCTATGCGCCTGGCGCACGAAGTTCCCGGCATCGTCATCCCCGAGCCTACGCTGAAAAAAATGGAAGCGGCCGGCACCAGCGCCCGCGACTGCGGCTTCGCACTCGCCCGCACCATGCTGGAATGGGCGCGCACCGAACTCGCCGGCGCCTACCTCATCCCGCCGTTCAAACGCTACGAAGAAATCCTCGAAATGTTCGTGTAGCGCCGGCCTTCAGGCCGGCATCTTTTGGTTTTGCAGGGAGGCGCCTGCCGCTGCTCCGGCAGGGTCTCTTCGTAGGCGCTGAAATAGAGTTCAGTGTCATTCCGAGCGAAGCGAGGAATCTGCATTTCGCCGACTGGACGAATCTTCAAAAAAACAGAAACCGCTTCCGTCGCGGCGGCTCGTCCGCCAGCATTTCCTGCGGCTTTGGCGCATACGGCAGGTCATCTCCCTCAATCGCCGCCAGCGGATTCTCGCGCAACAGCGCCCGTGCCACCGCCTCCCCCTTGCGCTGCGCCACCGCATCATACGCGGGACGCAACTGCAGCGGGCGCGACGTCACGTTGTGCGCATCGCTGGCAACGAAGTGTACCGCGCCCTCATCCAGCCACGCCTCGGCGGCCGCCCGCGCACGCGGGCCAAAGCGCCCCAGCAGCGAACTCGCTGTCACTTGCGCGTAACAGCCGTCGCGCACCCATCCCGTCAGTCGCGCCGGGCCGCTCACCAGGATCGGGTTGCGCTCCGGATGCGTAATGATGGGCCGCACGCCCTTCGCCAGCAGTTCCTTGAGCGCCTTGTCCATCGTGGGCGGAATCGCAAAATCCGCAAACTCCACCAGCAGATAATTTTTCTGATTGATCGTGAACCGCGCCGGCTCCTGATGCGCGGCTAGAAGATTGTCGTAGCTCATGTGGAAATCGCAGCCGGTCACAAGCTGGAGCCGCTCGCCGATCAGTGCTTGCAACTCATCGCGCCGCCGCCGGATCAATTCCGGGTCGAAAGGGAACATGTCGTTCGCATGCGGCGTGGCCACCACGTGCGTCACGCCTTCCGCGATCGCCGCCTCCGCCATTTGCTGCGAAATTTCCAGCCGGTCCGGCCCGTCATCCACGCCCGCCAGAATGTGGCAATGAATATCAACCATGTTTCTCGTGACCGAAGGTTTCGACGTGGAACTGGATCGCCGACCGCACATCGGCAAGAGCCTGCTCCATCGTGTCACCTTCTCCGATGACTATGCCTTTCATGCCCACAGCGTAAGCGACGTAACCGTCTTCATGCTGCTCAACCACAATTTCCAAACTTTCCATCGGAGTGCCTCGTCGCCATTCTATGGACTTCTGTTAGCCAGCGAAATAATTTCAGCGCAGACCCCATGCCGTAAACGCTTGCCACGCGCCCAGCGCAAACAGCAGCATCGCAAACACACGACGCATCCCGCGCGGCGAGAGCTTCTGCGCCAGCCTGCTTCCCACAATTCCGCCGAGGAATACTCCCGGCATCAGCAACAGCCCTGTGCGTACTTCCACCTGTCCCTGCTGCCAGTAGTTCACCAGCGCCAGCAGTCCTGTGGGCGGCACCAGCGCAATCAAGCTGGTCCCTTGCGCCGTGTGCTGATCGAATCGAAACAGCAGCACCAGCAGCGGCACCAGCAAAATCCCGCCGCCCACGCCGAACATCCCGCCCGCCACGCCCACGCCGCACGCCACCGCAAAGATCCCCAGTAATCGCGCGCGTTCGCTCACGGCTGCGCATCCTCCGGCGCAACCGCGCCGGCCGTTGCGCTGCTTCGCCCTTGCCGAAATAACAATGCCGCCGCCATCATCAGAAAGCAGCCGAACATTCCCTGCAGTGTGTCCTTGGGAATCTCCAGCGCGACGTAGCTGCCGAAATATCCTCCCAGCAAAAATCCCGCCGCGCACACCAGCCCTGCACGCAAATCCACGCGATCTCGTTTCCAGTAAAAGATCAGCGCGCCCAAGCCGATCGGCGGCAATTGCAGCAGCAGGGAAGTCCCTTGCGCCAAATGTTGCGAGTA
>JBOGNS010000012.1:0-2421 GCA_050747305.1 Candidatus Acidiferrales bacterium
GCTAGGCCTTCGCTGCGGCAGCGGGTATGCCAGTAAAGCGGCAGCTTTCGCTGCCGCACCCCACATTACCCCTTCCAATCTTGCGCAGTGGCGAAGCGGAAAAGCGGCAGCAGGTCGCGGAAGATGCGCACAACTTCGCGGTCGAAGCCGGGGCGCAAGGCGGCTGCAGCGGTGAGTTTGCGACGCACGATCCAGGCTTGCACTCGCACCCAGTCCTGTTCTCTGGAGGGCCACCCGGGTACTTTCACCCAATCTCCGCGCTGCGTCGTGTGCCAATACGATTCGTAGCCGCGCCCGAGCCGCCGAGCTTGCCGGCGCAACCACGCGGCCTGCTGCACGCCGCGCGGCGCGATTAGCGTGCGTAAACGCGAGGTTCGCTTCGTCCCATAGAAGCGCACGCCGGTGGTAACCGCCTCCAACCCGACATTCACGTAGAACGCGCAGTCGTCGCTTTCCGGCGCGCGCGACTCCGGCAGCATCAAGTACATGTGCGTGCGGTAGGGCAGCTTCACCTTTGCAAAGCGGATATCGCGGTTGATGCGCGAAAAGTTGACGCCGGTCCGACCGTTGACCTCGATTTCCGCGCCGAGGTCCTGCAAGGGCGGCCCCACGCGCGCGAGTAAGTGCCGAAACGGCTCGACCACATGCGCGCGGTAACGCTCGCGGTTCGCGTCCATCCAGCGCTTGTGATTGTTGCGCTTCACGTCGCGAAAGAAGCGAAACGTTTCGTGGGTAAAAATCGGCTTGCTGTTTTTCATCGCTCGCCTCGGGGAAACCGCATTCTATCGTGTTCGCGGTTCGATGCTTCTCCGCGGCGCGCCAAACTCCCCCATGGGGCCGCGTACCCTCCTGCGGTAAGATGTGAGCCATGCGCCGGCGTGTTTTATTATTTTTCCTGCCGCTGCTCGTCGTGCTGCCACAGACTGTTGCGGCGCCGGACTCAAGCGTGGCGGCGCAACGGGCTGCCGCCGCGCGCACCGGACAGCCCACACAAGTCGCACGCGGTGTAACCTACACGCACATGCGGAGCGCCAGTCCCGCCGGCGAGCCGTGGTCCATCCACGTGCTGCGTGTGAGCCGAACAAGGCCAGGCCTGCACATCGCGGCGGTGGGTGGCGCGACATCAGACGGCTACATGACCCGAATGCTGCCCAGCGAATTAGGCAGCAACGCCGGCGGCAAAGGCGAGCGCGCCATCGCATCGGTTAACGGCGATTATGATCTAGCGGCGCCTTATCTCGGCATCTCGGATGGCTTGACGGTGACTTCCGGGCGCCTTTGGACAACCGGCAAGCCGAATTGGCCCGTGATGGCAATGCTCAGCTCAGGCGAACCGGTGATTGCCGTGCCCGAGGTGCGGATCGAAATGCGCGCGGGCAGCCGGCGCTGGATCATCGGAGCGCTGAACAAGCCGCTCGGTTCCGCGCATGGCGCGCATCCCCGCGCGTATACGCGTGAATATGGCGCCGAGCTGAAGGGGCGCGCTCCATTTCGTGCGGTGGTGATTGGCAAGCTGTCGCCGGCGCTCCCGCTGCGCGCCAATCGCGTCGTGAGCGGCGTCGTAACCGCAGTGATTGCGAAGACAAGAGCGCTGGCGATTCCTGCCGATGCGATTGTGGTGGCGGAGCGTGCGGGCGAAGGCCCTCTGACCGGCTCGCTCGGGGCTGCGCTGAAACGCGGCGTGGGCGTGCGACTCGACTTCCGCGTGCGCGTCGCCGGCCGCCGCGACGTGCGCGACGCCATCGGCGGCTACCCGGTGGTGGTGCGCAACGGCGAGAGCATGATCGAAGGACAACCTTCGCCCTACCTCGCGCAACGTCACCCGCGCACCGCCGTCTGCTACAACGCCGGCGAAATCATCTTCGTGGTTGTGGATGGCCGCCAACTCAAACTCAGCGTCGGCATGACGCTCGAAGAGCTCGCCGACTTGATGGTTTCGCTCGGCTGCACCGTCGCCATGAACACCGACGGCGGCGGCTCCTCAGTGATGGCCGTCGCGCTGCCCCCTTCCGGCGAAAAATCGACGTCAACCGCGTCCTCATCTGTATCTGCGCCCGGTTCGATGACGTCGTCTGATGTCCGAAGTCAGACGCCCGACCTCCGCGTCGTCAACTCACCTTCCGACGGCCGCGAGCGCGGCCGCGGCAACGCCTGGGTGATCCTCAGGAAGTCGAACTAGAGTTGACGCGTCGCGAAGGCTGGCGCTGGCGTACGGTTTGTAAGGACACGCGCGGAAGCGCGCTGTGGAGTGCGGCGGCTCGACGCCGCTTTGTTTACATTACCGCCCGGGACTTCCAGTGAAGCCAACCGTATCAACGCCAGCGGCAATCGAAAATCAACCAGTCCGCAATCGTCAATTCTTAAACGAGCAGCCGCAGGCGGAAGGATTGCCTGTACACGCAAAATCGCCCGCCGTAGGGG
>JBOGNS010000013.1:0-2450 GCA_050747305.1 Candidatus Acidiferrales bacterium
GTGTGAACGCGTCGCTGTAGGCAGGTTCGAAATGATCGTAATGATACGGCAAGGATCCGCAGAGTACACAGCCGAAATAACATGCTTGGCGCACGGCCCGCATGATAGGAAGCGGGATCTGACGTGATAGCCCGTGCTGATTCATGCTTCGTCCTGCTGCCTAACGAGTGGCGGTTCAGCTGTGGCCCGAGGCGGCCGCGAGTTTGATGAAATCTACCGCCAGGAAGCGGCGGCCGCGGGCCGCCAGCTGCAAGCGCTTGTTAGGCAGTGCGGGTCTTGCGGCGAGTCGTCCGACGGGGAAGGGCGTCAAGCAGCGCTCGGAGGGCGTGATTGACCGCCTCCGCATCCGGGAATGCTTTGGCGACATCGGGGTCGAGGCGCACCAGGTTGGTGCCCGCCCGGTAGCGCGCAGCGTACTTATTCCGGACGGCGCCGGCAAAATCGTACTCCGTGCGCATGCCATCACTGGTCCGCGTGACTTTACGGAGCTTCTTCTTCATACGCTCGCCGTTCATGGCGTGTGGCGACCCGGGCGGTGATCAGCCGGATCTGGTCGGCGTCCTCCAAGTGCGCCACGACGAGCAAGCGGCCGGCCTCAGAGTAGCCGAGGAGAAGGTACCGCTGCTCAGTGGCAGAATGATCCGGGTCAGGGACCGTCAGGGAGTAGGGATCCCCGAACGCCGTGGCCGCTTCCTCGAATGAGACCCCATGTTTGCGGAGATTGGCCGCCGCTTTCTTGGGGTCCCACGCGAAGAGCAGGGCCATTCAGGCAATCTAGCACAGCCCAGCCGCACTACCTAATGGATAGTGCTTCAGCGGCGGGCGCTCAACGGGAGCCGAGCGGCCGCGCTATTCCTCAAAAAAATATCAAGGGCGCGGCCGCGATTTGGGGAACCATCACCCTGGCGCCCGTCCGCTGCAAGCACGGGTTAGGCCGAACCCTCCGAAACGCTTACGCATTGCCCCATTTGACGGGATTCGATCATGAGCAACCGCAAGAACCAGTCGGCTGCACAGGTTCCAACCCGTCAACCGGATAACCGTCGAAACGCCAACAATCGATACCGCCAATTAACTCTTTTACGCGGAATCCAAGCTGGACCATATTCAGCGCACCTTTGGTCGAGCCGTTGCACCGAATTCCATCGCAATACGTAACGACCAAAGCCTCTTTGTCCAGATGCACCGTCGTCGTCGTACTCATCGTTCGGTGTGGGAAGTTGACCGCGCCAGGAATGTGGCTTCTCTCATAGGCCTCCGGTGATCTCGTATCGACCAGAAGGATCTTATCTCCTCGCCCAAGGGCCTCGTTCAAGTCCCAGGGGTCGATTTCATATTGGAGCTTTGCTTTATAGTACTGCGCTTGATCGTCCATACCCATCTCCTTGCCAATTATCAAATTGACTCAGTGGAAGACCACCTATTATACTGCTTAGCGCCGAACCAGGAAACCGGGTGTCAGGAATAACAAACGGATTGGTCCTGCACTCTTGCACAGACGTATCTGTGTTTCGGCCTAACGAGCTGCGCTTCAGCTGCGAGCCGCGGGCCCGCCGCGGCTCAGGGAACACCGGGAAACATGGCCCCCGCGGCTCCGCAGCTGCAAGCGCCGGTTAGGCAGTGCCGCCCGATCCTTGGCGACCCTGGAGCGCATCGAGGCGAAGGAAAGCTGCGCGTCGTGCTTCCCGACCCTCAAAGACGGAGGCGAAGTCTCGCCGCTTGAGAAGCGGCACACCAGAATCACGGTGGCTTCTCACAGCAGTGCCACTGGCATGCATAATGAAATCCGCAACCTCGACTATTGGTTCTGCCACGTGTTTCTTGGCGAAGAAGAAACGCGTGGGAACTTGCCACCGTTGTGCTGCTTCGCCGGCGTAGACCTTGTTCTCCGAGAATGTCTTACGAACGAGCCCTTCTGTTCGCTCGCTGTGTTCGAAGATGACCGCCATGCTCGTGAAGCGATATGCCTCGGCGGCCTTCGCAAGTAGGTTGCCCATCATTAAGGCCGTCGCCTCGAAGCGACTGAGCCGTGCGTCGATCGCTGTTGCCAATGTCGTAACAGCAGCGAAGCGACCGAAAGTGCAGGTCCAAAAGAAGTTCCCCAGCGCAGATGCTTGATCGGCAGTGAGCCGTAGGCCAGCGGCGTGTAATGGAGCCGAGGCGCCAGAGAAGTGACTTTGTTTGAGCGCGGACCATGGACCTCGAATCTGCTGTTGATACTCTCCAACGACTGTCAGGCAGCCACCAATTCCGAAGACTGGGTAGCGAGGATCAGCAAGGTCCTCATCGCCGGTCTCGTCGATCGCCACCAGAAGGCATTGCGGCCCGAGTGTCTCGTCCCCTTCGCCAGACTGCAATAGCATTGCGTCGTGGATCACGGTATCCCTGTGACGGCGCTGCCTAACGAGTTGCGGTTCAGCTGTGGGCGACGGGCCCGCCCCCAGACAACT
>JBOGNS010000014.1:0-2791 GCA_050747305.1 Candidatus Acidiferrales bacterium
GCGCAGTCCAATCCGCTGCGTGACGGGCACGAAACGACGCATCTTTCCGTGATCGATGCGGAAGGCAACGCGGTCGCGCTCACCACGTCGATCGGCCCGCGCTTCGGCGATGGCCTCGCCACGCTGGATCTCGGCTTTCTTTATGCGCACAGCTATCGCATGGATGGCGAACCGACGCCGCGATTGCGCGACGAAACCGAGCAGACGCCAACCATCGTGCTGAAGAATGGCCGGCCGGTGCTCGCGCTGGGCGGCGCAGGCAGCGCGCGCATTCCCGGCGCGGTGCTGCAAGTGATCAGCAACGTGGTGGACCGCGGCTGGCCGCTCGAGCGCGCGGTGGCGGCGCCGCGCCTGCATTGCCAGGGCGTGAACGTGCGAATTCACGAAGGATTTGCGCCGCAAACGCTGGATGCGCTACGCGCGGCGGGACTCAAGCTCGAGGTGGTGAAGCAAGCCAGCCACGCGCGGCACGTTGGCATCGTGCATGCCGTCGCGTTTGATCCCGCGAGCGGCGAGTTCACCGGCGTGGCTGATCCGGCCTACGATGGCGCGGCGGCCGGGCCGCGCAGCCAGCCGCGAAAAAAATGATGCAGGTCGCGCAACGCGCGCACGGTGCGGCCAGCGCGCGGGAACCGGCAAAGTCTTCGCCGCAAATGCTGCTCAGGGCAACTGGTCGGCGGGCCCGGTAAGGCGCTTGAGGTTTTCCGGGTTGTACTTGAGCAGGCCCTGGCTGACCATGCGCTCGCGCAGCGCATCGCGGAAGGCGTCAAACGCGGCGCCGCGTTTTTCTTGCAACGCAGACTCCTCCACCGCGCGCATCTGCGCAGCCATCTCTTCCGGCTTCACGGTTTCGCGCGACACCACGCGGTACACAATCCAGTTGGCGCCGAGTGAAGTGGCGGGGCCGGACTCTCCCGGCGCAATGGAAAACGCAGCACCCAGCGGCGCCGCGCTGCCCACATCCGGCAGCGACCCGGTGCGCGCAAACGGCTCGCTGGTCTTTACCGTAAGGCCCGCGGACTTGGCCGCAGCCGCCAGTGCCGCGCCGCCTTTCACCTTTGCCGCGAGGTCCTCGGCTTTGGCCTTGGCCATTTCGCCGGATTTTTCGCGGCGGTAATCGTTGAGCACTTGCCCGCGCACTTCTTCGAGCGTGGCCTGATGCGCCGGCACGGATTGCCTCAGCTCCAGCACCGCGAAGCCGTTCTCCAGCCGCAGCGGAGCGCTCAGTTCGCCGGTTCGCAGGCGGAACACGGCATCGTCCACCTCGGGACTGAAGCCCAGCGCGCCCCACAATTCACGCGCGCCCGCCGGTCCTGCCTCGCCGAGAGTCATATGGAACTCGCGCGCCAAGTCTTCCAGCTTTTTTGTGGAATCCAGGCGGATGGCGGAGGCCAGCCGGTCTTCGGTTTCCTGCGCTGCCCGGCGCGACTTCTGCTCGACGACGGCCGGCCGGATGGAATCGCGCACTTCTTCGAAGGGCTGGGTGCGCGATTGCTCGCGGTCTTCCACCTTGATGATGTGGAAGCCGTACTGCGTCTTTACCAGGTCAGACACCGAGCCTACCGGCAGGGTAAATGCGGCGCGCTCGAAGTCGGGCACGGTTTGCCCCGGCTCGATCCAGCCCAGGTCGCCGCCTTTGGACTTGGTGCCGCGCTCCGGGTCGTCGTCTTCGGAATGCTGCCGCGCCAGCTCGGCAAACTTGGCGCCGGGCTTGCGCGCCTGCTTCAACACATCTTCAGCTTTGCGGCGGATTTCTTCCACTTCGGCATCGGTCTTGCCGATGGTCTTGAACAGGATGTGGCTCACTTTGGCGCGATTCTTCAATTGAAAGCGCTGGATGTGCTCGTTGTAGTAGGCGCGCAGGTCGTCTTCGGTCGCCTGCACGGCGCTGCGGATGGCCTCGTCGGCCAGCAGCGCGAAGCGAATCGCGCGGCGCTCCGGCACTTGATACTTCTGCTTGTTCTGCTCGAAGTAGGCGGGCAGTTCCGCGTCGGAGGGATTAATCTGCGCCAGCAGGGAATCGGGCTGCAGCAACGCGTATTCGATGACAATTTTCTCGTTGCGGCGGCGAAATTCGCGCTCCAGTTCCTGCGGCGAGAGAGTGACGCCATCGGTGATGAGGCGGCTGATTTTCTCGCCCAGCAGGCCGCGGCGCACCTGGTCTTCGAAGGCGGCCACGGTGAGCCCGGTGCGAGTGATGACTTCGGTGCGGTATTGGTCGGTGTTGCCGCCACGCGCGCTGGGCAGGATCAGGCGAATGCGTTCGGCGGTTTCCTGCGGCGTCACGCGGATGCCCATGCGCTCCGCTTCCATGTCCAGCATCTGCTGGAACACGAGGCTCTCGATCACTTGCTCGGCATAGATGGCTTGCAGTTGCGGCGGAATGGATTGTCCGCCGGCGATTTGCCGCAATTGCGTTTGCACTTCAGAAATGGAAATGGTGCGGTCGCCGACTTGCGCCACCGCGTCGGCGCTTTGCACGGTGGAGTCCATGCTGCCGGGCACCATGGTGATCACCATGGCCAGGCCGATTACGCCCATTAGGAAGAACATCAAAATGCGGGCGCCGCGCCCGCGGTGCTGCAAGAACTTCAGCATCCGTTCGTCCTCATATCCATCATACCGGATTCAAAAACGCACCATTATAGACCAGCCGTGCCGTGACAAAAAGTCGTTGTACTCGTCCAGTAGATTAGTGACAGTTGGGCTCCTTTCGGTTCGATTTCCACTGGGCGAGGAACTGTTGGGGCGTGAGGTAGCCCAAGGCCTGATGGGGGCGCACGGTGTTGTA
>JBOGNS010000015.1:0-2517 GCA_050747305.1 Candidatus Acidiferrales bacterium
GCAGAGCGCAATACCCGCCGCGGCGGGCCTGCCGGCCGAACGCGCCAGCGCAAGCTGGCGCTTCGGAGTGCGGTAGCGAAGCTACCGCTTTGTTTTCAATCGCGGTAGAGCCTTCCAGCCTGTCGCGACCAAACAGAGCGCGCGCTGAGCTTAAGGCTGTCCCACTCTTCCAGCGAACACGCCGCGGAGCAAACTTATTTTCGCGTGGCGGCTTTTACGCTGCATCCGGATCGCCGGCGCGAGATGGGTTTGTCTCCGCGTTTGATTTCCAGGAGAGAAAAAATGGCACGTGTAAAACGGGGGAGCAAGCGCCGCGCGCGGCGCAAGAAATACCTGAAGCAGACAAAAGGATTCTTCCTCACGCGCAGCAAGCTGTATCAGGCGGCGCAGGAGGCGGCGAACCGCGCGCAGCGCTTTGCCTATCGCGACCGTCGCAACCGCAAGCGCCAGTTCCGCACGCTGTGGATTCAGCGGATCGGCGCGGCGGCCCGCAACAACGGCATGAGTTACAGCCAGTTGATGCACGGGCTGAAAGCGGCGGGGGTGGAGATCGACCGCAAAGTGCTCGCCGACATCGCCGTCCGCGACGCCGCCGGCTTCACGCAGCTTGCGGGAGCCGCCAAAGCCGCCGCAAAAGCGTAGGGTAGGACAGGCACTCCTGCCTGTCCGCCTTTTTGACCTTCAGTTGACGCGCGATCCGTCGGCACGGCCACAAAGCAACGTCTGCCGCGTTGCTCGCGCAACGCGCCGCTACATTCTCCCTTGCCTCAACCACGGAGGGACAGACAAGGATGTCTGCCCTACGAGATCGCAGAGGGACAGACAGGAGTGTCTGTCCTACTTGAGCACGCGGAGCAGGTTGCTGAAGTCGTCGGTCCAGGGCGCGAAGCCATCGAGCGTCACTGGCGATCGAGCGGCATCCTTCAGCGACAGCCGCGCAAGCGCATTGGCATCGCCAAGCACCACCCAGGTGGTCGCAAAGGCGCCGCGCGTATCATCCTTCCCCGTTTTTACAACCATGGCTGCCTTGCCTAACGACTGCGCAGCTGCCGCCACCACCGGTTGCAATTCCACGTAGCGATTCGAAATGTGCAGCACCAGCACGCCATCGGGCCGGATGTGGCGGAAGTATTCGCGGAAGGCTTCGAGCGTCAGCAGATGAACCGGGATTGCGTCGCTGGAAAACGCATCCACAGCCAGCAGATCGTAATTCTGCGGTGACTCGCGCTCCATCGCGAGCCGCGCATCACCCGGCACAATCTCCACCTGTGCTTCCGAATCGCCGAGGTAAGTGAACTGGGCGCGCGCGATGCGCTCGACCAGCGGGTTGATTTCATAGAAGCGATAGAGGTCGCCGGGCCGTCCGTACGCCGCCAGCGTGCCTGTGCCCAGCCCGACGATGCCTACGCGCACCGCTCGGTGCAGCTTGCCAGCCGCAACCAGCGCGAGGCCGACGCCGGTGTCTTCCGCGTAGTAGCCCGCGGGCTCGCGGCGGCGATCCGGCGCGAGGAACTGGACGCCATGGTCGATGGTGCCGTGCACCAGCTTGCGTTGGGCGCGCGGGTCGGGCAGCATTTGCTCGGCGCCGTCTTTGAGCCAGACGACTTTGACGTTGTCGCGCTCGGTCACGCGCAAGCTGCCGTAGAAATTGCGCGCGGTGACGATGGCGCGCTCTCCTTCGTCGCGCACCATGAAGTACAAGCTGCCAATCAGGAAGCCGGCCAGCGTCATCAATCCCAGCCAGGCCGGCTGCCAGGTGGCGCGGTAGAAGCGGCTGCGCCGGTCGCGGTACATCACGAAGAGCGCGAGCAGCGCACACGCCCCCAGCGAAACGTGGAACTCGTAGTAGCCCGCATACATTTGCGGCGCGAGCACCCCGGCATACACGCCGCCCAGCGCGCCACCCAGCGACACATAGAGGTAAAAGCTTGTCAGTTGCGTGGGATGCGGCTTGAGTTGCGCCAGCTCCCCGTGCAGCACCATGCAGCAGATGAAAAGTCCGGCGAGATAGAGCGGCAGCAGCAATTCCAGCCCCGCGTTGACGAAATCCGGCCCCAGCGCGTAGGCCATACCGCCCAGCGCCACCGCCAGCAGCTTGAGAAAGACTCCACGGTGATAGAACGAACGCCGCCCAAAGCAAAAAACGAAACTCAACAGATACAAGCCCAGCGGCAGCACCCATAGAAACGGGATGGCGGCAATGTTCTGCGTCAGGTGGTTCGTGACCCCGTACAGCAGCACGACGGCGCACGCCGAAAGTGCAAGCCACAGCAGCCGCGTGGCCTGTTCAGGCGGCTGCGGCAATTCGGCGGCGCTAACGTTGGCGGTCACCGCCTCACCCGCTCCGGCCGCACTGCGATGCCGCAGCAGCAGCCAGCCAATCAGCGCGCACACCGCAGCGTAAGCCACCGACCAGCCGATGGCTTGCTGCCGCGTGGTGAACCACGGCTCGAAAAGCAAGGGGTAGCCGAGCAGGCCGAGCAACGAGCCGGCGTTGGAGACCGCGAAGAAGCGATA
>JBOGNS010000016.1:0-12087 GCA_050747305.1 Candidatus Acidiferrales bacterium
CATCTCCCAGTGGTAACCCAGCCCCTGTAACTGGCCGTGTGACCCGATCCCCACGCGGCCGCCCGCGCGCGCAATCTTGCCCGCGGCTTCCGCTACCTTAGAGAATGCATACTGGTCGGTGCGGAACCACTGCCGCCGCAGCGTTTTCTGGTCCAGCACGTTGTGCGGTGTAAAGTGGTTCAGCTTAGCGTCGTCGTGCACTTCGCTGTTGGTGTACCAGTAGTTTTCGCCGAACGGCCCGCCGTAAGTGACGATCAACGTGGGCGTGTAGAACAGCCCGGAGCGGCCCACCAACTCTGCTACATCTTTGTAGAGCGGCACGATCGGCAGGTTGTGTTCGTTGCCCTTGAAGCCGTCGATGGTGTGCGTGAGGTCGAGCTTCAAATCCAGCCCGCCTTCGGTGGTGGGCATCATCTCCAGCTCTTTGCAGGCTTCAACGACGAACTGCCGCTGCTTGCGATTGCCCACGATGTAAGACTTCAAATGGCGCGTGCCGTAGTGCTTCTTATACTTGTTGATCACTTTTTTCGCGCCCGCGAGCGAATCGAACGAATTGTCGGAGAAAATTCCCGGCCCGGTGGAGTACGCGCGCGGCCCCGGAATCGCGCCCATCTCCACCAAATCCTGATAGGCGAACATGTCGTTGGTGCCGGTCTGCACGTCCAGCCCGGCGGTGACGCCGTAGGCCAGATTGGCGAGGAACGACCAATTCTGCAAGTCGAGGATGCCGCGGCGAATCTCGAACCAATGCGCGTGCGTATCGATGAATCCGGGCACGATGGTCATGCCGCGCACGTCGATCACTTTCGCGTCTGCCGGGGCTTTCACCGACCCGCGACGCCCCACGCCCGCAATGCGATTGCCGGTGACCACTACGTCGGCATTGTCGATCACCTCGTCACCCTTCATGGTCACTACTTTCGCGCCGCGCAGTACCACTGTGCCTTCCGGTTTGGCGCGCGGCTGCGTGATGGCTATCTCGATGGCCTCGTAGAGCGGCTTCTCTTCCTTTTTCTCCGCTTTCTCGCCTTCCTTCTCTTCCGCTTTTTTCTCTGCTTGCTGCGCGTCGCCGTTGCCGGTGGTTGCCGGCGCGGCTTCGTCTTTCTTCGCTTCGTCTTTCTTTTCTTCTTTCGGCGGCTCGAACTGCACGGTGCTGAGCGGCTGGCGGAAGAAAGTGGAGCCGACGGCCCACGTCAGGGTTTGGCCGCCATCGGCCCAGGCCCAGTAGTCGGCGCCCACGTCGCTAATCTGCTTCAACGGCACAGACGCCGACTTCACGTTAATGGTGGGCGCATCGCCGCCCACTGCCGGCAGCGCCAGCACGTAAAGCTGATTGCTCACGTGCGCCATCACCCATTTGCCGTCCGGGCTGATGCGGATGTCGTCGGCGGGGACCGGCTCCTCGAAGTAGATTCCGGTACCTTTCACCTGGAGATGCGTGCGGCGATCGGTGCCGTCGTAGCGCAGCGAAATCAGGCCGGCGTTGGAATACACGTAGATGCGCTCGGGATTCTTCGAGAAGTGCGGGGTGCCCGCGCCGCGCGAGGGCACAATCACATTGACCTCGCCACCCTCGGCCGGAATCCACACCAAATCGCTCGCCTGCACCTGCCCGAAGTCGAACGGATTCTCGACGCGCAATTGCCGTGAGCCGCGCAGCGCCACGATGCGCTTGCTGTCGGGCGACCACACCGGATCGGTGTAAAACGCCGGGGTGCGCGTGAGCTGCACCGGTGAGCCGGAGCCGTCCGCGCGCATCTTCCACAGGTGCCCGCTGCCGCCGCTCCACGTGACATACGCGATCCACGCGCCATCCGGCGACCACGCCGGCTGAAATTCGCGCGCCGTACCGCCGGCATCCTGCCGGCGCTCTCCTGTGAGCGGCTTCGGTGTCCCACTGGGCAAGTCCATTACGTAAATCCGCGTCACCGCAGAAAACGCCAGCCGCTTGCCGTCCGGCGATTGTGACGGGGTCTGTGCCACGCGCCAGCGCACCGTGTCGCCATCCTCGACGCGCTGCGGGAAGTGCAACCGCGGCCCCAGCTCCTGCGACACTTGCGCCGTAAACGGAATGGCCGTGGCGTTGCCGGTCTCCACGTTTACACGGTGAATCTTGCCGCCAAAGGTGGCCACAATTTCCTTGCCGCCCGGCAGGAACGCATAACCCGGCAGCAGATCGCGCGTGAAGCGGCTTTCCTGATCGTCGCGCGTTACCGGATACTTCAGCCAGCGGTCGTCGCCGGTGCGCAGGTCGCGGATGCGCAGGCCGGTCTGGGTTTCGTAGCGCGTGCCGTAGAGGAGTTGCGTGCCGTCGGGTGAAAGCAGCGGGCGCACCGCGGAGCCCAGCGCAGCCGTAATCACGTCTTCGTTGCCGGTGACCATGTCGCGCCGCGCAATCTGCCACATCGGGAAATTCGCGTTGTATTGGAAGCCGCCGCTCTTGCGTGCGTAATAAAGATACTTGCCATCCTGCGACGCTACCGCCCCCAGCGCATTGTGCCGCTGCCCGATTGGGGTGGTGGGCGCGGGCTTGGCCTTGGTGACCTGCACGCCGGAGCCGCCGCGCACGTGGTACATCCACAGCTCGTAGGTGCGCAGCGCCCAGCCGGAGCGCGAGGCAATCACATACTCGCCATCCGGCGTCCACGCCGGCGAGGCGAACTCCGCATCGTTGGACTTCGAGAGTTTTTTCGGCTCGGTGCCGTCGGACTTGCAAATCCACACGTTCTCCGCGCCGTCGCGGTCGGAGAGAAAGGCGATCCATTTGCCGTCGGGCGAATAGCGCGGCTGCGAGTCGAAGGCCATGCCCACGCCCTCTTTGTGCGACGAGTCGCTTACCGGGAGCCGCTTGGCTTCGCCGCCGCTGATGGGCAGGGTGTAGAGGTCGCCGAGCAATTCAAAGACGATGGTCTTGCCGTCTGGCGACACGTCCAGCGATAGCCACGTCGCTTCGTCGGTGGTGAATTCCACTTTGCGGTCGGACTTCAGCGTCAGACCCTTCTTCTCGTCTTTCTTTTCGTCCTTCTTCTCTTCCTTTTTTTCCTGCGCGACGTCCCTCGCGGTTTCGTGCGCGGGCTGCTCCTCGCCCGCGGGATACGGCTCCGGCGGCCATTGCGCCGTTACGCCCGCCGGCATGGCCAGCGCCGTCACCAACACAGCCGCCGTCACCGCCGCCAACCGCCACTTCCGCCATTCGATCATTGCTTTCACCTCAACTGAGAATTCACACACGTAGCACAGGCTCTTAGCCTGTGCATGCACCGATGCTGGAGAAACGCACAGGCTAAAAGCCTGTGCTACCTACACCCATCCGTCAATTCAGACGAGCAAGCGAGCATGAATGATAGCAGAAACGTACGCGGGCCTCCGTAGGGGCAGGCCCCTGTGCCTGCCCTTTCGATTTGCGCCAGCGCTTGATACGCATATGGCCCCCCAATGCAGGGCGGCCACTGGGGGCCGCTCCTACTCTGGCCGGCTTTGACCTTGCCCGCCGCGGGCGGCGGGCTGGGGCACGCGGATGTGTTGGACGCCGGCATCGTTCATTAGCTTGTTCAGGGCGGGCAGGTCTTCGTCCACCAGCTTTTTCAGCGCGGCTTGCGCTTCCTGAAGCTGCGTGGAGATGAGCTTCATCTGCTCGAGTTGCGACGATGATGGCGCTGCGGTCCATCCCTCGATGGCGCCGGCCAATTGCCCCAGCCGGTTGGGCAGCGGCGGCGGCGTGTAGGTGAGCGGCGGGCCGGCTGAGCCTTGCTGTTCCTGCCGCGGGCGCGTGGCAAACTTGGGATAGACCTCGTCAATTTTCTTGAGGAAGTCTTCCGCGGCCTTGCGCACGTTGTCCGGCGGGCGCGCTGTACTCTGTCGCCGCCATGACTGAATCTCGTTGTCCACCGCGGTGCGCAGCGCCTGGATTTGCCGCTGCCCGGTGAAGGCAGGGCCGATCATCTGCGACAATTCGTCGAGCGCCTTGCGCCGCGCCGCGCGGTCCTCGGGCGAGATTTGCACGCGCGGGTCTTCGCTGACGGTGAGCGGCTTGGAGAGTTCCTTGCCCTGGTAGGTCACCTTCACCGTGTAATTGCCCGGCTCGACCTGCGCGCCTCCCCGCCGCAACTGCGCGGCGATCCCGAAACGGCCTCCCCCGCCGCCCATGGCGGCGAGCACCTGCCGGGGAATCGGCGAATCGGCGCGGAAGTTCCAGACCACCCGATTGATGCCGGTGCGCGCGCTGCCGTCGAGCGTGCGCACGACTTTGCCGCCGGCATCGGTGATGGTGATGCGCACGGGCGGCTGGCGCTGGCCTTGCCCCGATGCATCGGGGCGCGCCCGACGCTGCTGCGGCTCATCCTCGGCTTCCTCGTCTTCCTCCTCGTCGCCTTCCTGCACGCCCTTTTTCAGGTAGTACTGAATGATGGCGCCGTCGGGTGGATTGGGGCCGAAAAACATTTTGTGGCCGGTGGAGGCCGACGTGGTGCGGCCCACGCGGCGCCAATTGATGGCCGGGCGCGTGTCGAAAAGCTGGAGATCGGCATTGGCCACCTGCGCGCTCATCTGCTCGAGCGCGCTGATGTCGTCGAGGATCCAAATCGAGCGGCCGTGCGTGCCGAGGATCAGATCGTTATCGCGCGGGTGGATGGCGATGTCGTCCACCGGCACCATCGGCAGGTTCATTTTCAGCCGCGTCCAATTGCCGCCGCGGTCAAACGAAACGTAGGCGCCGTATTCGGTGCCCACGAAGAGCAAGTCGGGATTGCGGTGATGTTCGCGAATCACGTTGACCACGCCCTTGTTGTCCGGGATGCCGTTGCGGATGGGCTTCCACGACGCGCCAAAATCGGTGGTGGCGAAGACGTAGATGCCGAAGTCGTTGCTGCGATGCCCGTCGAAGGTGGCGTAGGCTGTGCCGTCAGCGTGGTGCGACGCAATTATCCGGCTGACGTAAGTGCCCTTGGGCAGGCCAGGCACTTTGCCGGCGACATTGGTCCACGACTTGCCGCCGTCGCGGGTGACGTGCAAGTTGCCGTCGTCGGTGCCGGCCCACAGGATGTCTTTGTTGCGCGGCGACTCCACCAAGGAAGTGATGGTGGGCCATTGCTGCACGCCATCGTGTCGCGACATGGTGAAGCGGTCCGGCACGCGGCCCATGATTTCTTTTTTGTCGCGCTCTTCCCCGTTGGTCAGATCGGGGCTGATCTTCGTCCAGTTGTCGCCCTGATCGGTGGACTTGAACACAAAATTGCCGCCGTAATACAGCGTGCGCGGCGTGTGCTTGGAGGGCACGATCGGCGAATTCCATTGGAAGCGGTAGCGCGCTTCGCCTTCCGCCGGCTCCGGCCGGATGCTTTTCGCTTCGCTGTTCAGCAGGTGGCGGCGCCGCAGATTGCCGTCTTGCGATTCGGCGTAAACGATGTTCTTATCGTGCGGATCGAATTGCGCGTAGAAGCCGTCGCCGCCGCCGATGGTGAACCACTCCCAGTTGGCGATGCCGTCGTTGTAGGGCACCGCGCTGGGGCCGCACCACGTGTTGTTGTCCTGCAAGCCGCCGCAGACCATGTAAGGCGTGTCCATGTTCACGCCGATTTCGTAGAACTGGCCCAGCGGGATATCGTCGATAAAGTCCCAGGTGCGCCCGCGGTCGTAACACCAGTGGATGCCGCCGTCGGAGCCGGCGATGACGTGATCGGAATTGGCGGGATTGATCCACAACGCGTGATAATCGCCGTGGATGCGCTGCACCAGATTGTTGCGGAAGGTGCGCCCGCCATCGTCGGAGTTGAACATCTGCGCGCCCAGCACCCACAGCCGCTGGTCGTTGTTGGGGTCGATATGAATTTTGCTGTAGTACATGGGGCGTGGGTTGGTGTCTGACATCTTGCTCCACGTCTCGCCCTTATCTTCGCTGCGGAAGGTGCCACCGTCGCGGTGCTCGACCAGCGCGTAAACGATGTTCGTATCCTTGCGGTAAAAATTGAGGCCGATGCGGCCGACCTCCAGCGGCCCTTTTTCTTCTTCGCGCTCTTGCGTCGTCGCGGCCTGCTGGGCTTGCTGCGCGGCTTGTGCCCCGCCGCCACCGCCGGCTGGCTGGCGCTGCGGCGGCAAATCGCGGAAATCCGGATCCCACGGCAAGCCTTTCACGATTTTTTTCCAGTTCGCGCCGCCGTCCGTTGTTTTGTAAATGCCACCATGCGGGCCGCTGCCGCTGAAACCGAACACGGTGCGCCGGCGCTGATACGCGGCCGCAAGCAAGGTGCCGGGACTTTCGTGGTCCATCGCAATGTCGATTACACCGGTGTCTTCGTTGATGAAGAGCACGTTGGTCCAAGAGCGCCCGCCGTCGGTCGTTTTATACACGCCGCGCTCGCGGTTGGGGCCCCACAGCCCGCCCACCGCCGCCACATAGACGACGTCGGGGTTGGTCGGATGGATCACGATGCGCGCGATACTCTGCGTCGCCGCCAGGCCCATGTGCTGCCACGTCTTGCCCGCATCGCTGGACTTGTAAACGCCGTTACCCCACGAAGAACTCTGACGGTTATTCGGCTCGCCCGTACCCACCCACACGAGCGAGGGATCGGACGGCGCCACGGTCACGTCGCCGATGGTCGAGACGGCTTGATCGTCGAACAGTGGCTGCCAGGTCGTGCCGCCATTGATGGTCTTCCACACGCCGCCGGAGGCCATGCCGACGTACACGATGCTGGGGTTCGACTCTACGACAGCGAAGTCGTCCACGCGGCCGCCCATGATGGCGGGGCCAATCGACCGGAAACGCAGATGCTTCATTGCCGCTTCATAGTCCGGCCCATCCTGCGCGGACGCCGCCGCGCGCTGCTGTTGCTGCCGTTGTTGCGCCACGCCGGCGCCGGAGATGAGCAGCAGTATTGCCACGGCGCACACCGTCACCGCCACGCCTCGCTTGCCTCGCCACACACGCTTCATGGACACACCTCGTTGTTCAAAGTAAGCTTTTCCTCATCGGAGCGCGCAAATGCTAATCGCGCCGCCCGCGCATTGCAACCTCATTGTCGTCGCAGAAACGCCGGCGAGAGCCGGCATTACACGTCCCCTCGCTTCCGTTGCGACGCACCGGGCGGTGGCCGCGTTTCAACAGCACTACGCCATGAAAGGGGAACCGAAGATGAACGCAGATGGACGCAGATAAAGCTAGGCCAAAGACTTGAAGAGCCCAGCACCTTTGACGCTTCCACTCTTTTACTCTTTCACTTTTTCACGTCCCTTGGCCTTCATCTGCGTTAACCTGCGGTTTCCGGTATGGATCGCGAGCGATTCACGCAGCTTGTCCGCGAAGCGCTCGACGCGCTGCCGCAGCGCTTTCGCGAGCGCATCCGCAATGTCGCCGTAGTGGTGGAAGACCTCCCTCCCGAGGGAGCCGATACTGGCGACGACCTGCTGATGGGCCTCTTCGAAGGCACGCCGGCCACCGAGAAAAGCGTGTGGGACTTGCAGCCGGGCCCGGACCGCGTGGTGCTCTACCAGAAAAATATCGAAGCGGTGTGCGACAGCGAGGATGAAATCCGCGAAGAAGTCCGCCTCACCGTATTGCACGAACTCGGCCACTATTTCGGCATGGACGAGGATCAACTGGAAGGTGTGTAGATGAAGCTGAGCGGCTCCGCGCACACCCTTCATCCCCCGCCCATCGAAGTCAGCCGCCGAGACGTGCGCCTGCACCGGCATGTAGCTCTGATTCAACCCGGCCTGCTTCGTGTGGCGCAGGAAATGCGGGTGCGCAGCCGGGGCGTGATCCTGGAAGTGTCGGGGCCCTACTGGATTTGCGGGCTGGTGCGGGTGCTCCGCGGTGGTGTGCGGTATCGCAGCGGCGACCGATTCGTTCAGCCGCGTGGCCGTCTCTTCGGGATGTTTCTGCCTCCCTTTTCCATCACAGAGATCGAATTGATTGGCTCGCGCACGTTCTCGGTGGGATTCCTTGCCGAGGGCGGTGCGCCGCCGGATGCGCCGCGCCAGCCAGTGCTCTTCGATCCTGCGTCTGATCGATTGCCCGCTTCGCGGGAACACGTGCTTGCCCTGCTGGCAAAGAGCGGCGGATTGCAACCGATCTGCCGCGAAGTTAATCCGCCAGCCAGCGCGACGCGGCTAAAGAGCGCTCTCGACCGCAGCTATGCGCAGCCGCTTTCCTTGGGGCAGATCGCGGGGAATCTAGGCCTTTCGCCCGCTTTTGCTTCGCGCACCTTTCGGAGGCACTATGGCGCTTCTCCCTCGCAATACCGGCAGGCGCTGCGCGTGCTGGAGAGCATGATGCGCCTTGCGCAGGGCCAGCCGATTGTGGACGTCTCCCTCGATGTTGGATTCGGCGATCTGAGCCGCTTCTATCGCCATTTCCGCCGTATTGTTTGCACGCCTCCCGGCCGCTACCGCGCGCGCCGGTCAAAAATCGCCAAGACGTGAATTTCGCTCCTTTGGTAGGGTTCTGTCGTTTTCGATTCGCGTGTAAAGAGGAATCAGATGAGTGAAGTCGCGCCGCGCGTAACGTTTGCCCACGTCCTGCGGAACCGGCAATTTCTTGTGGTCTGGCTGGCCCAGCTTGTTTCGAGCTTCGGCGACTGGCTGGCGCTGGTGGCGCTGTTCAGCCTCGTCACCTTTCGTTGGCAGGCCCCAGCGGACCACGTCAGCGGGCTGCTGCTGAGTTTCGTGCTGCCGATGGCATTTCTGGGGCCGCTGGCCGGGGTTTTTGTAGATCGCTGGAACCTGAAGCGCACGATGATTACCAGCGACTTGTTGCGCGGAGTGCTTGCCGCCTCGCTGGCCTTCGCCAGTGAGTTGTGGCAGGTGTACGCGCTGATATTTTTGCTGAGTGCCGTTTCCACTTTTTTCTTGCCCGCGCAAGCCACGATGGTCCCGCTGGTCGTGCGAAAAGAGGAATTACTGGTCGCCAATTCGCTGAACTCTCAGACTATGCATCTGACCAAGGTGCTAGGTCCGGCGGCCGCCGGAGCGCTGGTCGCGTGGGCCGGTGAGCGCGCCTGTCTGCTGCTGGACGCTTTTTCTTTCGTGGCATCGGCGGCGCTGCTGACGCGCTTGACGGCGACGCGCACCCCGGCGCAAGCCGGCCCCGGCATCCGCTCCGTGCTGAAGCACCTGGCCGAGGGGTTTCGCTTCCTGTGGCGCCACCGCGCGCTGCGCTTCGTGGTGACGGCCATGATCGCAGCGATCTTTGCCATCGGCGCTTTCGACGCGCTGATTGCCGTGTATGTCCGCGACATCATCGGCGGCGGCTCCGGCATGTTCGGCGCATTGATTTCGATCGTGGGTGCCGGCACGATTATGGGTTCTTTGGCTGTGGGCCGCTTCGCGCAACACGCGCCCCGCGTGCTCACCGTGGTAGCCGGGATTTTCGGACTCGGCTTGGGAATCGGGTTGCTGGCGCTGGCGGGCAAATCCTGGGCCGCGTTAGGCGCGAGCCTATGGGTAGGCGCAACTGTCGCCGCGGTGTTGGTGCCATCGCAGACGCTCACACAAGAGGAAACGCCGGCAGCCCTGCTAGGACGCGTGAGCAGCACTTCCCTGTCGCTGCTCACCGTCTCGCAACTCGTGGCCATCGCCGTCGCGGGCAAGCTGGCGGAGTGGTTCGGCATCCGCAATCTCTACTACGGAGCGGCGCTGTTGCTGGTGCTGATTGGTGCCGCCGGTTTTGCTTACGCTCGCGCGACGCGGCTGTGGCAGCAGCCCGTCCCAACAAGGTCGCCCGCCGAGGAGCCGCACGAAATCCTCACAGATCGCCGGGCGTGAGACGATCGGCCACCACGCGCAGCGCCAATGCCTGCACGCGAGCGCAGGCTTGGGCGCGTGTGTCACCGTAGGCGAGCACCCCCGGAAGCTGAGAGATTTCGGCTATCCAGCGACCGTCTGTCTCTTTTTCCAGCTCGACCTGAAACGTTACCGGGTTCTGGGAAGTCTGTCCCATGCGGGAATTGTACTCGAAGACCGGCGCTAACTGTACGCTTGCATGCGTGGCGCGAGGTTTTTCTCCCTTGTGTCCTCGTGCCTCTATGGCAATGCGCCACGGTTGATGCGCCTGGGGCAGCGTGATAGCCTCGACGGATATTTGCACTTCCGGCGCTTCTTATGCCCGCCACAGCCGCCCAACTCGACCGCGATGTTGCACAGCAGCAGGTGATGGAAGTAGTGCGCCAGCTCCTCGTCGAGCTGGGCTCGACGCACGCGCTGGCCGTGGTGCGCCCCGAAGCACATCTCGAGAAGGACTTGGGCCTCGGCAGCCTGGAACGCGTGGAGTTGCTCACGCGCCTGGACCAGCTTTTCGCCATCGAGCTGCCCGACGGCGCCATTGCCGACGCCAATCTGGTGGACGACCTTACGGCCGCCGTGCTTCGCGCAGCGGACAATGGAGGCGCGCGCGCTGCTTCGGTGGATCTGCTTTCCCGGCCGCTGGCTGAGCTGCGCCGCCATGCCGAATCGCCGGAACAGTTCGACCGCGCCGCGCTGGCCACCGCGCACACGCTCAACGAAGTGCTCGAATATCACGCGCGCATTCACCCGCAGCGCGCGCACATCTTTCTGCGCGACGACGATGGCGCGAGCCATCAAGTCACCTACGGCCAGCTTTTCGACTCCGCTTCACGCACTGCCGCCACGCTGCTCGCCACGGGCCTGGGGCCGCAGCAGACGGTGGCTATCATGCTCCCCACCGGGCGCGAATTCTTCTCCGCATTTTTCGGAGTGCTGCTCGCGGGGGCAATCCCGGTGCCGATTTATCCGCCGTTTCGCGCCGACCGCATCGAAGAGTACGCCGCGCGCCAGGCCGCCATTTTGAAGAACGCCGAGGCCCGCTTACTGATCACGTTCCGCCAGGCACAGGCTGTCGCCAAGCTGCTGAAGCCGCGCGTGCCCACGCTGGCCGCCGTGTTGAGCGGCGCGCAACTCGCGGCCTCCGAAGAGGCGCCCAACGGCAATCAGGTGAAAGCAAAACCCGGCGTGGCGGTGCATCGTCCCCGCGGCGAGAGCATCGCCTTCCTGCAATACACCTCCGGCTCCACCGGCGACCCCAAGGGCGTCACGCTCACGCACGCCAACTTGCTGGCGAACATCCGCTCCATCGGCGAAGCGGTGGAGGTGCGGCCCGACGACGTGGCCATCAGTTGGCTGCCGCTCTATCACGACATGGGCCTGATCGGCGCATGGCTGTGGCCGCTTTACAACGGCATCCCGGTGGCCATCATGTCGCCGCTTTCGTTCCTCACGCGGCCGGAGCGCTGGCTGTGGGCCTTCCATCATCATCGCGGCACGATCACCGCGGCGCCGAACTTCGCGTTCGAGCTGTGCGTGCGCAAAATTGCAGACAAAGACATCGAGGGGCTGGACCTCAGCTCCGCGCGCGCCATGCTCAATGGCGCGGAGCCGGTCACGCCGGAAACGATGCAGCGCTTCGCCGAGCGTTTTGCGCGCTACGGCTTCCGCCGCGAAGCGCTGCTGCCGGTGTATGGACTGGCCGAAGCATCGCTGGCTGTCACCGTGCCGCCGCTCGAGCGCGGCGTAAAGGCCGACCGCATCCATCGCGAACTGTTTCAGAGTGAAGGCCGCGCCGCGCCGGTAAGCGAAGCCGAAGCGGAATCCGCCGGCACGCTGGCGTTTGTCTCTGCGGGCCGCGCCATTCCCGGCCACGAAGTGCGCATCGTGGACGCCGGCGGCGCAGACGTGCCGGAGCGCGTGGAAGGCCATCTGTGGTTTCGCGGGCCCTCGGCCACGCAGGGCTACTACCGCAACGCCGCGGCGACGAAAGAAATTTTACGCGGCGATGGCTGGGTGGATTCCGGCGACCGCGCGTACCTAGCCGAGGCCGAGGTGTACATCACCGGCCGCGTGAAAGACATCATCATCAAGGGCGGCCGCAACCTTTATCCGCATGAAGTGGAGGATGTGGCCGGCGCGGTGGCCGGCGTGCGCAAAGGTTGCGTGGTGGCCTTCGGCGCGCGCGACCAACGAAACGGCACCGAGCGGCTCGTGGTGGTGGCGGAAACGCGCGAGCGCTCGCCGGATTCAGCCGCGCGCGACACCATCGCTCGAGCCATTACCGCGCGCGTGGACGAAGTTCTCGGC
>JBOGNS010000017.1:0-3350 GCA_050747305.1 Candidatus Acidiferrales bacterium
GACAGGAAGCATGACGCGCACCATCCTCATCGTTGACGATCAGCCAGCCGACCGCACCCTGCTCGAAGATGTGCTGCAAGCGCAGGGCTTCACCACGGCCACCGCGTCCGATGGCGAAGTGGCGCTCGACACCTTCGCTTCCTTGCAGCCCGATCTGGTGCTGCTCGACGCGATGATGCCGCGCGTCACCGGCTATGACGTGTGCCGCCAGCTCAAGGGTGACCCCCGTTCGCGGCTTACGCCGATCGTGCTGGTCACTTCCATGGTCGACACGCAGGATCGCATCCGCGCTTTGCAGGCCGGCGCCGACGACATTCTGGGCAAGCCGGTGGATCGCGCCGAGTTGCTGGCGCGCGTGCGCTCGCTGCTCAATCTGAAGGCCTACACCGATGAACTGGAGCGCGCCGAATCCGTTCTCTATGCGCTGGCGCTGAGCATCGAAGGCAAGGATCCCTACACCGAAGGCCACTGCGAGCGGCTCTCCAAATACTCCGTCGAGCTGGGACGCCGCATCGGGCTGGGAGCGGAGGAGCTCACGGCGCTCAACCGCGGCGGCGTGGTGCACGATATCGGCAAGGTGGCCATTCCGGATGCCATCCTGCTCAAGCCGGGGCGCCTCAAGCCGGAAGAGATGCGCATTGTGCGCGAGCATCCCATCGTCGGTGAGCGCATCTGTGCGCCGCTGAAGTCCTTCCGCAACGTGCTGCCTATCATCCGGAATCACCACGAAAAGCTCGACGGCACCGGTTACCCGGATGGGCTGCGCGGCCACGAGATCCCCGTGACCGCCCGCGTGATGCAGATCGTCGACGTGTTCGATGCCCTCACCACCGAGCGCCCTTACAAGCAAGCCTTCGCGCTGGCCGATGCTCTGCAAATGATGCGCGACGAAGTAAAGCGCGGGTGGTGGGACGCCGACATCTTCCGCGAATTCGAAAAAATGGTAAACTGTCCCGCGTAGTCCCGATACGAATGATTCACCGCCGCATTCCGCCGCGCCGGTTTTCCCCACTCGAACCGCTTGCGTCTCCGCCGCTGTCATTTTTCTCTCCACCGTTGCGTCACCGCGCCATGTGCATCGCGGCGCTTGCCATCGCCGCCGTGGTTTGCACGCCGGTAAATGCCGCGGCGCTGCAAGCGGAAAACTCCGCAACCGTCCATCCGGTTTTCTGGCTTCTTGGCGGGATTCTGCTGGGCGCAGCCGCCGCCTACGCCCTGCTGCGCGGCCGTGCGCGACCCGCTGCCCCCGCAAAGCCTGCGGGCCCCGTCGCCGACGAATTGCGCCGCTCGCAAAAGGAGCTGCGTTTCTCGCAGGAGAAATTCACCAAGGCATTCCACGGCAGCCCGGTGCCCATGACCCTCAGCACCCTCAGCGACGGCCGCTACCTCGAGGTCAATCACAGCTTCCTTCAATTTTACGGCGCGGCGCACCAGTCCGATGTCGTCGGCCGCACCGTGGACGAGCTGGGCATCTGGGTGGACCCTGGCGAGCGCAAGCAGATGCTCGAGCGCCTCCGCCAGCAGAAGCAAGTCACCGATCAGGAGGTCCGGCTGCGCAACAAGGCCGGTGAGATTCGCACCCTGCTGCTTTCCGCTGACATCATCGAAGTCGGCAGCCGCCCCTGCCTGCTCTCCGTGGTGCGCGATATCAGCGAACGCAAGCGCGCCGAACACGAACTCAAGCAGCGCTCCGCGTATCTCGACTCGCTGATTCAAAAAAGCCCGCTGGGCATCATCGTGCTCGACCCGCACCATCGCGTGCAGCTTTCCAATCCTGCGTTCCAGAAACTTTTTGGATTCTCGGAAGCTGAAGTGCGCGGGCGCAATGTGGACGAGTTGATCGTCGGCCCGCAGGAGCATCGCGAGGCTACCGGCTACACCGCCCGCGTGCTCGCCGGCGAATCGGTGCACTTCTTCGGCCGCCGCCGCCGTAAAGACGAAAAAATGGTGGACGTGGAAGTCCACGGCGTGCCCCTGCTGGTGGATGGCAAGCTCACCGCCGTCTACGGACTGTATCAGGACATCACCGGCCGGCGGCTGGCGGAGAAGTTGCTGCGCGAGAGTGAAGATCGCTACCGCGATCTCTTCGAGAATGCCCACGAGCTCATCCAGGTGGTGGCCCCGGATGGTTCGCTGCTTTACGTGAACCGCGCGTGGCGCGAAACACTCGGCTATAAGGATCACGAGGTCGCCGGCCTTTCCATCTTTCAGGTGATCCACCCCGAAAGCCAGGAGCATTGCAGCGGAATCTTCCAGCGCGCGCTACAAGGAGAAAAACTCGAGCGCGTGGAAGTGGAATTCGTCACCCGCGCGGGCGCGCGTATCTTTGCCGAAGGCAGTTGCAGTTGCCGCTTCCAGAATGGCGAGCCGGTATTCTTGCGCGCCATCTTCAACGACGTCAGCGGCCGCCGCGCCGCAGAAGCCGAAATCAAGGCGCTCACGGAAACGCTCGAGCAGCGCGTGCTCGAACGCACCCAGCAGCTTGCCACCGTCAATCGCGAACTGGAATTGCGCAACCGCGAAGTGGAGCGCGCCAATCGCATGAAGAGTCAGTTCCTGGCCAGCATGAGCCATGAGCTGCGCACTCCGCTCAACGCTGTTATCGGCTTCTCCGAGCTGATGAGCGAAGAGACCGCAGGGCCTCTCAACGAAAAACAGCGCCGCTACATCGAGCATGTGCTCAATGGCGCGCGCCACCTCTTGCAGTTGATCAACGACATCCTGGACCTGGCCAAAGTGGAGTCGGGTCAGTTGCTCTTGCGCGCCGAGGACTTCTCGCTCGGCGAGGCCCTGCCCGAGGTGCTCTCCACCATTCGCCCGCTGGCCATGAACAAGCGCATGCAGGTGGAAAGCCGCGTCCGCGAGGAGATTCGTCTGCGCGCCGATCGCGTTCGCGTCAAGCAGATCCTCTACAACCTGCTCACCAACGCCGTCAAATTTACCGCCGAAGGCGGCCAGGTGTGGATTGACGCCAGCGTCGCCTCAGGAGCCGTCTGTATTTCTGTCGGCGATACGGGCATCGGCATTCCCCCGGAAGAACACCAGGCCATTTTCAACGAGTTTTATCAGGTGGGCACCACCACCAAAGGCGTTAAAGAAGGCACCGGCCTCGGACTCGCGATCAGCCGCCGCCTGGTGGAAGCCCACGAAGGCAATATCTGGGTCGAAAGCGAGCCGGGCAAAGGCAGCCGCTTCAGCTTCACCGTCCCTGCGGCGCCGCCTGCCGGTGCCGCGACTACTGCGGAAGCCGAGCAGAAGACCGAACCGCGCAGCCCGCTCGTGACCCGTGATTCGTGACTTGTGGCTCGTGAGGCCGAGAGTGGGGCCGACAGCTCACAGCCGACTTACAG
>JBOGNS010000018.1:0-4459 GCA_050747305.1 Candidatus Acidiferrales bacterium
GCGCAGGCAGCGCTCGATGATTTTGCGCATCACCGAGGAGTCGTCTACGATCAGAACGCTTTTCATGTTCCCTTCCTTTTGTTCGGCGCGAGCTGTCTCGCCACCGTCCCGAAGTCCCGGGGGCCAGTTGAGCCATCGCCATGCAGGCGCGGCTGACGAAGCAAGGCACTCTTGCTTGGGCGCTTGCCCGAAAATTGGGCACAGCCACGGCAGGCTCGGCCCGCCGCCAGCATCGCCCAGCAGTATCGCGTCAGCAGTTAAAGGTCAGATAAAGCAGACGTGAATATTCCGTGACAGGCTGTGGAAAAGGTTGAAGCCAAGGGATTTACGGGGAAATTGCACCAGGGGCTGGGCGGACCCGACGGCCCCCTCTAACGGCGTTTTGCCGGCATTGGCGTAGCCACCGGCTTCCCGACCCCGGCTTTGACCGGAACCTTCGCCGCAGAGGTCATAAGCGGCGGAAAGCTGACGCCCCAGAAGGCCTCGCTCGGCGCGGTTAATTCCACAGCCACGCGCGCCATTCCATCGGGCGAAGGATTGCCCACTCCCACCACGCGCGCCTTGGTGGCTTGGCCGTTGGCTGGCCGCCGCACTTCCACTTGCACCCCGACCGGCAGCCGCGTGCTCATGCGTAACATCGCGCCATGCTGACTCACCACTTCCGTCTCCGCGTGCTCCTGGACTTGCAGGCCGTCGTTCGAGGTCCACGACACGTCCACCGCGATCACCAGCAGCACCCGCGTGCTGCGGCGACGGTCGCCTTCGTTGCCGCTGGGCTTCGGCGCTGTCTGAAGCTGATTCACAACTCTCCTGCGGGTTCGGACTGGCCGGGCAGAGGGCGCCGCGATTCCCGCGAAGCGGCGCTGTGCCAGCTTCGATCATCGTACGTTTCGCAGGTCAAAGCGGCATAAAGGCCGTGTAAATAGATTGTTACATTGGGCACCGGCCGCCGCACCGTGTATCCGCTTTGCTTGCCGCGCCGCTCGAATTCTGTTATCTATCGGCCATCACTCGCCGGGTTTGGGGACTTGGTTTTGCGAAGCACAGGCGGCTTGCCATCTTGCGCCTTGCCTGAGACTTGGGGAGCTGTGAAGCAGATCCTGATCATCGAGGACGACCGCACCACCATCGAGCTGATCAAAGCCAGCCTCGAAAAAGAAGGCTTTGAGATTACCGCCATCACCGATGGCGAGGCCGGCCTGGCCCAAGTTCGTAAAGACCCGCCCGACTTGCTCTTGCTCGACCTAATGCTGCCCAAAATGCCCGGTCTCGATGTGTGCCGCCAGATTCGCGGCGACGACAACCTCAACCGCCTGCCCATCCTGATGCTTACCGCTCGCGGCGACGAAATGGATCGCGTGGTGGGACTGGAAGTCGGCGCCGACGACTACGTCACCAAGCCTTTCAGCCCGCGCGAATTGCTGGCCCGCGTCAAGGCCCTGCTGCGTCGTGCAGAGCCGCCCCCGGAGGGCGAACGCGCAGTGGAGGTCGGCAAGCTGAAGATTGATCCCACCTCCTACCGCGTCACGCGCAGTGGCAAGGCTGTGCCTTTGAGTACGCTCGAGTTCAAGCTGCTGCACTACTTAGCCGCGCGCCCCAATCGCGTGTTCACACGCGACCAGTTGCTCGATGCCGTCTGGGGCGCAGACCGCTTCGTCACCCCGCGCAGCATCGACGTTTATGTCCGCCGCCTGCGCGAGAAAATCGAACCCGACCCCGAAAATCCCTGCCACCTCAAAACCATGCGCGGCGCCGGCTACATGTTTGAAACCAAGCCCGCGTGACCAGTGGCCGGTGATCAGCGGCCGGTGATCAGCGATCAACACCCCGTCCAGCCGGCGTTTCGGCAATCAATGCTATTGACCACCCATTACGCTGCACGATAGTTTGACTCGCGGAGGTTGCCGCATTGCGTTCCCCTAAGTCTGCCGGCTTCCTGGTGTGTGCGGCTGCGCTCGCCCTTTCGGCGATCACATTCTCGGCCGCGCAGCAGCAGAAACCGCCGGGCGATGAGATGCCGCGCGTGCGCTACGTTGACCCCGACATCGGCGCGGACACCCTCGAACTGCGCAAGAAAGCGCAGTTGCAGACAGCCAAACGATACGACGTGTTTCACGATTTCCAGTTCACCGACCGCGTAAAAGAGAGCGGCATCACCTTTGTTCACCGCATCGTGAACGATGCCGGCAGAACCTACAAAGCCATCCACTACGATCACGGCAACGGCGTCGCCGTGGCCGACGTGGACGGCGACGGGCTTTACGACATCTACTTCCTCAACCAATTGGGCGGCAACGAGCTGTGGAAGAATCTGGGCCACGGTAAATTCCGCAACATCACCGCAACCGCCGGCGTGGCCCTGGCCGGCCGCATCAGCGTGGCCGCGTCCTTTGCAGACATCGACAACGACGGCGACCCGGACTTGTTCGTCACCACCGTGCGTGGCGGCAATGCACTCTTCGAAAACGACGGCCGCGGCCGCTTCAAAGACGTCACCCAGCAGGCCGGTGTCGGCCTCGTCGCGCACTCCTCCGGCGCCGTGTTCTTCGATTACGATCGCGACGGGCTGCTTGACCTCTTCGTCTGCAACGTCGGCCGCTACACCACCGACGAGCGCCACCCGGACGGCTCTTATCTTGGCGTGCGCGATGCCTTCCACGGCCATCTGCACAAAGACCGCTACGAGTCGAGCGTGCTCTACAAGAATCTCGGCGGCAACCGCTTCCAAGACGTCTCCGAGCAGACCGGCCTGCGCCACGCCGCTTGGACCGGAGACGCCAGCGTCGCTGACGTGAACGACGACGGCTGGCCCGACCTCTACGCGCTGAATATGCAGGGCGACGACCGCTTCTGGCTGAACGAAGAAGGAAAGAAATTCAGCGATCGCACTGCGGCCTACTTTCCTAAAACGCCCTGGGGCAGCATGGGCATCAAATTCTTCGACTACGACAACGATGGCCGCCGCGACCTTTACATCACTGACATGCACTCCGACATGTGGGAACACATCGGCCCGGCGCGCGAAAAATGAAGGCCCGGCGCACCCCCGACGAGAGCATGTTGCAGGGCGGCGCCAACAACATCTTCGGCAACGCGCTCTACCGCAACCACGGCAAAGGCCGATTCGAGGAAGTTTCCGACCGCGCCGGCGCCGAGAACTACTGGCCCTGGGGACCGAGCATTGGCGATGTGAATGCCGACGGCTTCGACGACATCTTCATCACCTCCTCCATGAACTTCCCGTTTCGCTATGGCATCAACTCCCTGCTGCTCAACGATGCTGGCAAGCAATTCCTCGATAGCGAGTTCGTGCTGGGCATCGAGCCACGCCGCGACGGCCGCACCGCCACCGACTGGTTCGACGTGGACTGCTCGGAAGGCGGCCTGGAACCGAATAATTTGCTGGCGGGCACGCCATGCGAGGGCCGTACAGGAAGAATCATGATCACGGCGCCGCTGGGCAGCCGCGCCGCGGTCATCTTCGACCTCGATAACGACGGCGATCTGGACATCGTCACCAACGATTTCAACTCCGCGCCCCAAGTGCTAGTCAGCAACCTCGCCGAGCGCAAGCCGATTCGCTGGCTCAAAGTGCTGCTGGTGGGCACAGCGTCAAACCGCGACGGCCTCGGCGCCACCGTGCGTGTCCGCGCCGGCGGCCGCACCTACACCAAGTACCACGACGGCAAGTCCGGCTACCTCTCGCACAGCGCCTTGCCGCTGTACTTCGGCTTGGGCGATGCCGAAAAAATCGAAAGCCTCGAGGTGATTTGGCCGTCGGGAAAAGCCCAAACCGCAAAGCCCATTCAGGTTAATCAGACCCTGCGGATTGTCGAAACTAAATAACTTATGGCGCGCGAACGGCACGGTTCACCCTTTCATGCGCGAGAGTCGGGTACCCGGCACGGCCCACTGGCCACCGATCACCGCCCACCGGCTTTAACCCACTATTCACAATTGCTTTACATGGCTTTTAACCGCAGGCGCGAGACTTGTTCACGTTCGATGCAAGTCGCAACTTGGGATTTCGGGGACTCGGGATTGCAGCCAACAGTCAGACAGGAAGCATGAACCGCACCATCCTCATCGTTGACGATCAGCCAGCCGACCGCACCTTGCTCGAAGATGTTCTGCAAGCACAGGGCTTCACCACCGCCACCGCGCCGGATGGCGAAGTGGCGCTCGACACCTTCGCTTCCCTGCAGCCCGATCTGGTGCTGCTCGACGCCATGATGCCGCGCATCACCGGCTACGACGTGTGCCGCCAGCTCAAGGGCGACCCGCGCTCGCGCCTCACGCCCATCGTGTTGGTCACTTCCATGGTCGATACCCAGGACCGCATCCGCGCCCTCCAGGCCGGCGCCGACGACATTCTGGGCAAGCCGGTGGATCGCGCGGAGCTGCTGGCGCGCGTGCGCTCGCTGCTCAACCTGAAGGCGTATACCGACGAACTCGAGCG